>JAFGSC010000323.1 GCA_016934875.1 Candidatus Atribacteria bacterium | reverse complement strand
TTTTTTCTGACAATTAATTTCTTCCTCTCCTTTTCTTTTTTCTTTGGGCGGCAATTAATTTTCTTTTTCTTCTCTCACTTGGTTTTTCATAATATTCGTGCTTTTTAATATCAGAGATAATTCCACTCTTCTGACATTCTTTTTTAAAGCGCTTCAGCGCATGATCGAATTCTTCATCTTCTTTTACTCTTATTGTTGCCATGTCTTCACCCCCTTTTCTAGCCCAGATAAGCTTATAAGACAATTAAGAAACTGACTAAGTCATTTCACATTATATAATATCACCTAAAATTGTTCAAGATAATGAGCAATCTTTAAACCATGGTTTATTTTATTATTTTCTTATTTTCTTATTTTTAAAACAAGATGCTCATAAATATTTTTAAAATTTCTTTTCAGGTTAACATCAATAGCTACTTTGTTGTTTGACAAAATGTTTTCCTAATATTATATTTATATAGCATGATCTAAAATATTTTTAAGGAGAAATTAATCTATATGCAATTCATTCGAAAGAATTTAAAACCCATTCTTATGGTTATTGTGATCGCCTTTATTGTTTCGATATTTTATGGACTTGGTCAATACAGATCTTCCGGCAGCCGTAATCAAAACATCGGTAATTTAATTGCAGAAGTCAATGATATTGGAATTGGCTATTATCAATGGCAGAACGCATTTACAAATTTTATTTCCCGTTACGATAACCAGGCTTTATCAAATATGACAGATGAAACTTTGGCTATGATAAAAAATAGTGTAACCGAACAACTTATTAACTCCACCCTGCTATCCCAACTTGCTAAAAATCAGAATATCCCTGTCGACGACAAAGAAATCAATGAAGAAATTGATAAAATCAAAGCTAATTTTGATTCTGAGAATGAATTTAATGAGGCTTTGAAAAGAAACAGTCTAACGATTAACCAATTAAAAGACGACATCACTAATCAAAAAATGATTGAGAAAGTCATTCAACAAGAATATGATAAAATTGAGATTACAGAAGAAGAGATGGCTCAGTACTATGAAGAAAATAAAGATACATTTTTCCAACCTGAAAAAAGAAAAATTAGCCATATTTTAGTTGATACAGAAGAGGAAGCAAAAAATATCCTATTGCAGTTAAAAGATGGCATCGCTGATTTCAGTAAATTAGCTCAAGAAAAATCGACTTGTCCTTCATCAGAAAAAGGAGGAGATCTAGGTTATATTACTCGTGGTCAGATGGTTAAAGAATTTGAGGATGTAGCTTTTAATCTTGAGATTGGAGAAATGAGTGACATTGTATCAACAGACTTTGGTTTTCATATTATTAAGTGCGACGACATCCAACAAGAACACCAACTGACCTTTGAAGAGGCGAAAGAAAATATAAAAAATATACTGACATATCAAAAACAAAATGAATCTATCGAAACATTGCTAACCCAATTAAGGGAAAATGCCAATATAAAAATTCATTATGACTTCACTTCTGAAATAAAGACAGAGGTAAGTACCGAAAATCAGGATCAAAACATTCCGGCAGAAACAGAAAAGAACAGCTCAACAGAAGAAGCTCAGGAAACAGTTCAATAGCAAACTTTTCATAAAAATTAATCATGTTCGTCATTGAAGACCTTGTGAATGGCAAGGTCTTCAATATTTTTATGGAACCCTTACTTTGCTATCAAAGATGATGATATTATTTTGTAATATTTCAATAAACTTTCGATACATTGGTAATGCAAGTCTACTCTTTCGCTAAGTTCCATCTTCATGCAAGTTTCAAAGGTTATACTAGGTATATCATGCAATTTTAAAGCTTCATAAGTGCTGCTACCATGAATGGGCTTAATAATCACTTCGAATGATTTATTCTGGTCAGATATATTTGAGTTTAACCGATGAATAAGATAATTGCCAATTTCCTGTAAAAGAGAATAAGCATTATCATCTAGTATAATTGTTTGACCATAACGATTTGGATCTTCGTGATAATAATTCACTGACTCATGCAAATCTAATAAAAAGGTGACTTTATTCTCTGTCATCACTCTGAAAATCTCTCCCGCTAACTTCTGTATGCCATCAGATGATAAATCTCCAGGAAATAATCGATTCAAATCTTCTTCAGGTGATAATGAGCGTACTCTCTTTTCACACGCTCTTTTATTTGCCTCAGGTATAAAAATTACAGTACCTTTATCCGGGTGAAAATTTTCCATAAAAATTCTGGAGGCTTCAATTCCTGCTAATTCGTTGCCATGGACACCAGACAAAATCATCACTGTTGGCCCTTCATCTTCGGCAGAAAAATAATAGACATTTGTTTGGTATTCTGTTTCCTCACAAATTACCTCTTGTATTGAAGTCATTTCTGAAGCATAGAGGTTACCAGAAAAAATGAAAGGCAAATACAAAATCCCTATTCCAATACCAAGGAATATCTTTAGCTTACGTCCAATAAGAAAATGTCTTTTGTTTTTAAATAATTCTTTTAAAATCAACATTTTCATCAATTAATCCACCAACTTTTTCATGGGAATACTTAGATAACGATCTTCGGAAACAAGCTCTAGTCTTTCTTCTTGCGAATCTACAATTTTCCGATAAATCTTTATACTGTATCCAGGAATACCCTCTTGTACTATATCACCTTTGGAAAAATTAGTGTTGCCTGTTTCTACCTCAATAATATCGTAGTTGTAAGTTTTCTTGTCCTGAGATATGATGTCAACACTTTGATTCAAGGC
>JAFGSC010000322.1 GCA_016934875.1 Candidatus Atribacteria bacterium | reverse complement strand
GCCTTACTTGAGCTGGAATAGAATAGCCTTCTTCTTGTTGCTCTTTAGTTGAAACTCGAGCCAAGATAATAGCTTTCATGGTAAGTTCCCCCGAATAAAATTTTAGTAACTTAAGTAATTTCGAAGTGTTTATCTTTAAAATTGTAATCCCTAAGTAATTTCTTAATATGATATTGCTGTATCTTGTTTGGTATGGTCTTGCCGTTAAACCAGCGGTTCACAGTTGAGAAGGCGACATTTAGCTTGTCAGCTAATTGTTTTTGGCTGATTCGATTTTCTAAACGATAAATTTCTAATTTTTCTATTAATTTATCCATAAGTGCATTATATAGCATAATATATCTACTTTCAATATTTTTTATTTTATTTTTTTCTTCTAAGTGCCTCACTAAGCTTACACTAACTTTTATATTTTTTTAAAAGTTCGTTTTCATTTCGAAAAGTTGAGGAAACTTCTTCCTGAAACTCCTGAACCTTCTGAAGCTTCTGAAGGATAAAAAAAGATATGAGGGGAGTCCCTACAAGAGAGAGAATTTGTAAAGCCCTTATATAAAAACAATAGAAAAGCATACATATTCGTCCATCAAACTTTTCAGAAGAGTTATCCATCATTTATATTATCCTTCAGAACCTTCAGAACCTTCAGCATCATGCGTAATCCTATATTTATTTTTTAAGCAACTCAGTCTTTCTTCATTGATGCGAAAGCCCATTCTGCCATTATTAAATCTTAATTTATTAAATCCTAATCTTTTTATACGGTTGCTGACTGCCCGATCAGAAATGCTTTCATTTTCAGACCGTAGCTCATTGATACGTTTTGAAATGGCCTGGGTTAAGAATTGGCTCTCTTGATTCTCCTGGTATTCATCATTAATGGCCTTAACAATCTCAGCTTCCAGGCTCATTCCATCTTCATTCTCTTTATTTTTTTGTATTCGCTTTACTGTATCGATAAACTCATCTTTTCTTTCCGGCCCGAACAACAATAGGGATTGATATAGAGGAAACATGATTTCATTAAGCCTTCCCCGGGCAATGTGCTGAGCTTCAGGAAGGTCCTTGTTGATATAATTTGCCCGAAAAACGGTCAATCTTTCTCTCAAATCATTTGCCCATTTTTTATCAATCATTCTCTCTATTTGAGGATTGCTGTTTTTCTGCATAATAAAGAGAATGCATCGGCTTTCAATAATATCGGGAATGCTTTCCGTAGTACAGATGACCAGGGGAGTAAAGGTGTCATAATATTCAATCTGATCTTCACCATATTTATTCAGGTTAATTCTTGATACTTTTAATCCCCGTTTATAAGTGGTTTTTATCAGGTCTGCCAGTCCCTGGTTCCCGCCTTTTCCCATGAGCTTTATTTCATCAATGATGAGCGTGGGTTTGAACAGTTCAACCGAACGAAACAAAGTTGCCTCAGTAAGTGAGGTTAATCTTTGAGCCCGAAAAGCCAATTCATTTAATACTTCTCCGACTCTTGATTTCCCTGTTTCCTTGACGCCATAAAAATAGAGAATAGGGGTGGTATTGAAATTTTCGATTAAATAAGTATGAAAAATCCACATAGAAAGAATCAAGTAGTCTGAATCAAGCGGCATCTCCAAATAACTTTTAATGAAAGTGTCAATTTCAGTAGCAAGCCGTGCGATATCCAAATTTAAGGATCGGTTAATAATATTTGGTTTTAATATTTTGATGGGAAGATTTTGTTTAGGAGAATATCTTTTATTATCTTGAATAAAATACTCTTCAATTAGCCATTGGCCGTTTTTGCAGAATAGATATTTCGTTCTTCCTTGATCTCCAACTAAATGGATAAGATCAGGAACGATGGATTTTGTCCTGTCTTTCAATATGATATTAATTGGCTTTTCATTACTTTCTCTTTCATCATATTTTTCAAAAATAAAATCAGGGGCCTCTTTGATCAACTGCAAAAGCTTTTCTTTGGTATTGCCTTTTTCGATCCAATCGCTGATATCTTCTTTTTCTTCCAAATCCGGCAGGTCTAGCCATTTAATATTTCCAGCGATTCCCCGGAGAGATTGTCCAATCCTCTGACAGTGTTGATATCCTGGTTGGTCATGATCAGGGATGAGGATAACTTCTTTATTTTTTAGATACTTATTATAAGAAGCTTTCCATTTCCCTGCTCCCATTGGACTGGTTGTAGCAGTAAATCCCATTCTTCTCAGGTTTTCCACATCTTTTTCTCCTTCAACAATCATAACCGGTTCAATGGACTGGATTATTTCGGGTAAGTGATACGGCACCGGATTGACGCCTTTCATGTTCCAGATCCAATCATTATTCCCGGCAGGCCTTCTTTGGCTGAATCCTTTAGGATTAAAGCGGACTACCTGGTACAGTAAATTTCCCAGTTCATCCTTATAATTATAAGTAGCGGCAATATTTCTATGATAACTATATTTTAATTTCAGGTATTTTGGATTATAAAGAAAACCGTTTTTACCACAGGTAAAGCAGTGATATTTTTCTTTTTCTTCGTCAATATATAAATTAGGCCGATTTTTATCCGGATGAAAAGGACACAGAGCTATCCAGTTTTTACCTTCTTTTTTAGTAGCCTCAACAGATACTATTCTTCTCGCTTG
>JAFGSC010000321.1 GCA_016934875.1 Candidatus Atribacteria bacterium | reverse complement strand
TCATTCAATCAGTTCTTTGCTGTGAGCACTTTTTACCTGGTCTAACAAGATCATCAGCCGATTTAGCCGCATCAGGGGAAACGGCATGAACCGACTGAACTTAAGAATCCCCGAATTTAGCCTGAACGAATCGGCGGCTAAAATCGGCTGCATGTTTTTGTTATACCCGTTTTATTAAATTTGCAATTACCTAAGATGTAACATCCTGATGATTCTCATGTCGTTGTTACCTACTATACGAGCAAAGTAGATACCTGTTGGAAGTTTGCTCGCATCAAACCTAACATAGTGATCGCCTTTTGAGCTGTATTGATTTAATAGTTGGTTGATGATTTGACCATGAATATTTAGAACATCTATTCTAACATTGCAAGGTGACGAAAGATAGTAATGAATAAATGTGTTTGAATTAAATGGATTTGGCGAGTTTTTAAACTGAGCAAATAAATCCAAAACTTTCTTTTTATCCTGCTTATTGTGGATGTTAACAGTAACAGAATCATTTGGAAAAGAATAGCCGGATATTTTCTCTTGAGCCCAATGCGAATAACGAATCTTGACTAAACCAACAAATGGTGCAAAATAATAGCCTACATCTGAATCGAATACATCCGGATCGTAAAAGTTGAAAACTTTACAGGAAAAATTTCCAATATTAGTCTTTACTATTTCGTTTTCAATGACAAAAACAGTAAGAGTGTCATCGTGTTCTGTAGCAAACTCATACTTTGAACTATCCGACTTTGTAAAGTCCATCCAAAGTTTATCGATTTCATTCCGACGAAGCCAAATACGCCCAATAGAATCTTGCCGTATTAACTCGGTATATCCTTCATCATTTTCGTTACGATAAGTCCATTTATAATATATTTTATCTTGAATCCATACTGAATCAGAGATAAATCTTTTTTTAGGAAGTCCTTTTTCTACAATATCAGAATATTTATAGGACCAGATATTCCCAACTTCGAGTGGGAAATAGTTGCTACTGTCTTGTGCAAAAGAGATGACCATTCCATCGCATAGGATAAAACAAAATAGGAGAATTTGTTTGATGCTTGTTTTCATTAGTTCGATTTTTTATGGTATAACAACGTGCTCACCGGTTTGAACAGCATCAGACTTGACAGGCACAATGAACATAACTTTTCATCAATCCGTAATTAGCCTGAAACAATCGGCTGTTCAAATCCGGTGCAGCAGTATGTTAGAGGTTTTCTTGCGAAAGATCGTTTAATGCTTTTTCGGTAAATTTGTCAATCATTTCTTTAATGTAAGCTGGTTTTTCATCGAGTCTATACTTGGATTCGTTTTCTGATAAAAAATTATAAAATGATATTAATCGATTTTTTGGTGTAGAGTTTTTGTCAATCAAAATGTCGATCAAACTATGGCCATTTCGAACCAACTGAATAAGATCTTCATACTCGTCAATTGAAAGAAAAATTATGGGCGCTATATCGTTTGATTGAAGAATATCATATTGTTCTAAAAGACGATAGTAGTATGTAGCCAAATTCCCGAATATTGGAACTTCATCAATACATGTAACGAGAACGGGCAAATAAACTCTATAGTTATTGGGTTCAAGAGTTCCAATTTTTATTTCACCAGATTTGAACTGTTTTATTTTCTTGTCTAGTTGTTTAGCACCTTTCTTAAATAAGAAGTTACGTAATCCTTTTTCAATATCCTTATGGGAATTCGATAATCTATCAATTTTTTTCATGCTCAGAGCTTTAACTTCGATGAATACTATCTTATCGCCATAGTCAATAACACCATCGCTTATTTCATTTGTTTTTGAATTTCCGGAATATACTCTTTTTGCTAGTCCTGAATTATATGTTTCTATTAATTCATCCCTTACATAACCTTCGTATGCTTCTCCAAAAGCTTTACTAAAATCTTCTTTATAACCTTTTTCAAATTGCTCTTTTCGGATAATATGGACGATGCCGCGCGTAATGCGAAAAATAAAGTATGGTAAACTTAGACAAACTAGTTTTTTGGTTTCGAATTGAAGAATTGGGAATTCTCGAAGGAACTCAAAATTGTAGTTATCATTTCCAAATGCATTTAACGAGCGGTCGATTTCTTCTTGAAATTTCGTGATATCCCTTGAGATAAGGGAAACTGATTTGTATACTTCTTCCTCAGTTAATCTGTGAGAACCGGCTAATAAGAAATTGAAATCAAAAAATAAATTATCCTCTCTGAAATCATATTTATTCTTTAGCCAATGCGCATAGACCGGAAGTACAATCATCCAGAACTTTAGTAAATTTACTCCTGTAATTTTCTCGAACATTTCTTTAACTATTTGTCCAGATTCACTTTCAAAATAGATTTTATATGTTCGAGCAAATTCTTTCCCGATGCTATAATAATCCAAATACGCCGAAAAATTTGCTATCTGCCACATATGACCAAACAATTGCAACTCGTGGATTGCTGGATTTCCTAAAATGGAAATAGGCTCATCATCCAATATTTCGTTGATATTTAATAATATCCATCCCAAATTTTCTCTAAATTCAGGTGATATAGTTCCGTAGTCTGAATCATTAGAAAAACGCAAAGCTAGACTTACAGTATAATATATTTGTTGACGATGGAATATTACTGTATAGGATTTTTCATCAAAAAGGTATTGTAGAATTCGGGAGCTATTCTGTGCAGAGAATAGTAACCTCACTATTTCTTTTTGTAGGACGTACTGCGGCAACTCATGATTTGATAATACGAGATCAATTCTGGAAAGGATGAACAGTATATCAAGCTTTGATGCTTTTTTTAGTTTGGAAATTATTTCAGATTTTGACATCGATGGCGCAAAGTCTGGTAGCTTTAAAAACTTTCCAACGAAAAGTGTATTTGTAAGTAATTCTTCCATTTATTTTTTTTACCTCTAACGCTTAGCTCACCCGCTGTAACAGCATAGAACTAAGCTATGAAAAAGTACCGATTGTTCAAATCCCG
>JAFGSC010000047.1 GCA_016934875.1 Candidatus Atribacteria bacterium | reverse complement strand
GGGATGCAAACCTAGCTCCCTTCCCAATATTTTTGGATCCAGCCAAAGTGCTTCAATTTGGTTTACACCGACAAATAGAACAGTTAATAAAATTAAGAACCACCAAGGCTTCCCAATGACAAATAATATTGACAATAACCATCCGGCAATAGCACCAAGAAATGGAATAAAATTTAGAATGCCAGATACCACCCCAATAATGATATAAAAATCAACCTGTAAAAAATAGAGACCAACGGAAATCAAAAAACCAACGATGAAGCAAACAATGAATCGACCACGTATAAATTTACTCAGGATACGATCTACCTCCAAGACAACTTCCCGAAAATCTTTTTTATTTTCTTTAGAAACCAGGACTAACAAGCTATCTTTAAATAGGTCAATATCCACTAAAAGGTAATACAAAATCAGGGGTACCATCACGATCCCAAAACTAAAGTTGGTTACAAAAGTAGATAACCCCAATATGGCGGTTTTGGAAAAAGACAATAAACCGCTTTGTACCTCAGAAAAAAGATCACGAAGGAATAGTTCTATATTCTGAGGATCCATAAAATTAGCAATAATGGGTTCAAATGAAAAGATAATATTTTGATAACTTGAAATCAGACCGGGAATTTCTTGATATAAAACATTCAATTCATTTAAAACATTCGGGATTAGAAAAAAGATTATCAAAAAAGCAAAAGCACCGATAATGATAAATATGGACAGAACTGCAATTGCTTTGTGAACACCTTTATTGGTTAATAATCGATAGAGTGGACCAAAAAAATAAGCTAAAAATAAGGCTAAACTGAAATAAATAAAGATCCAATTTAGGCGATGTGCAATATAGCAAAAAAAGAAAAAGCCAATGACTAATTGAATCAAAAACCGATTTTCTCTACCTTTAAACAGAATCAATTGATTTCTCACTCTTTATCTTAAAAATTAAACTTATTTAACTTACTTGTTAGACTCTAACCTTTTATATCAAATAAATCAAGAATAATCAATGGTTTTCAGAATGATCTAGGTATGGATTAAATAATTTTGCAACTTAATTAAAAAATAAGTTTTAAAAAACAAAAACCCGATTTTTTATTCGGGCTTTGCATTATGGTGGAGGCGGCGAGAATCGAACTCGCGTCCAGAGAACCTTCAATAAAAAATACTACGAGTGTATTCTATGCTTTATTTTTTTGCATCTCTTAACTCCCATAGACAGGATTTAAAAGACACTAGCCCCTAATTTTCTCTGTATCATTCAGGGCAAATCATACAGATAGCTTGTTTTTTATTCCACCCGTAAAAAACCTACAAGCAAAGACCTTTTACGGACGAGCAGCTTTTATTAAGCTGCTAGTGCCAATTCGTTTTCGTTGGCAATTAATGTTTTTCCCTGTGTTTAACGAGGACAAGGACCTCGACTCGCATTTCTTATCTCTGCTTTCCCTGTCGATACCTATCGCCCCCATTGTGATACTTTAATTCCCTTTCTGTTTCTCTCTGGATGGCTTTCTTGGTTAAATCCTGCCTTTTATCATATAATTTCTTTCCCTTTGCCAAGGCAATCTCTATTTTAGCGTATCCATTCTTAAAATACAACTTAAGAGGAACAAGGGTCACTCCCTTCGTTTCAACTTGCCCCTTTAACCTGGTAAGTTGCTTTTTATTCAGCAAAAGCTTTCTATCCCTTTTCGGCTCCAGGTTGAAACGGTTTCCAAATTGATAGGGCGCAATATGCATATTAATCAGATAAATTTCCGTTCCTTTAAATTGGCCATAACTTTCTTTAATACTGACTTGATTATTTCTAATAGACTTTACTTCAGTGCCCTTTAATACAATACCAGCCTCATATGTCTCTAATATATCATAATCATGCCATGCCTTTCGGTTGACTGTTACGGCCTGGTCTCTTTTCAAATCTTTCTCAGACATTCATTGTTCCCATTGCATTATTATTATAACATATAAAGAATATTTATACAATTAAGCATCATTAATGCTTATTAAAGATATAAAATGATAATGAATCTACATGGATTAACCGGAAGCCCGATGGAGTCGATCCATGATTGCCCTTCCCAGCCCTCGATTCTCAAAATTCTCAGAGACAATAATATCACATTGCAAATCATCCAGTATCCTCATTTGAGCATATAGATTTCGAGCACAGGTCTCCAGATCTCTTGCTTCACCTAAAACTTTTACCTGAAATCCAAAATATTTTTTAGCATTTTCCTTACTTGCAATAATGCCGACTCTGCTTCCCAAATCTCTAAAATTTGAGGCTAAGCGGAGAACACTTGTGACCATTTCATCATTTTTTTCTTCTACAACAATCATTTTAGCCTTCGGTGAGTAATGTTTCTTAAACATTCCTGGTGCCTTTTTAAGATGATCATCTTCATTAGCAATAATAATCTCTGGAGTTACTTCTTTGAGTTTCTCAAAGGTAATACCTCCCAGCCGTAACACCTTCAAAGGAAGTTCGGTAACATCTACAATCGTTGATTCAACTCCTATGGTCGCTTCCCCGCTATCTATAATCATATCGATTTTCCCCTGCAGGTCGTCAATGACATGTTTTGCGCTCGTAGGGCTGGTATGGGTAAATAAATTAGCACTGGGAGCAGCAATCGGCCTCTGTGCTTCCTGAATTAATACTTGCGCGACCGGATGGCTTGGGATACGAATAGCAACTGTATCCAGACCAGAGGTTACAAAATCAGATATAGCCTTACTTCTTTTCATGATCAGGGTCAATGGGCCAGGCCAAAAATAACGACCCAAATTGATTGCAATGCCAGGAATATCATCAACAAAACGATTGACATCGGCCAAACAACAAATATGAACAATCAAGGGATCATTATAAGGCCTTCCCTTGGCTTTGAATATCTTTGCTACTGCATCATCATTCAACGCATCTGCCCCCAAGCCATATACTGTTTCCGTAGGAAAAGCGACTAACTTCCCTTCCCTGATCATTTGTCCTGCTTCTTTTAAAATACCCATATCAATGTTTTTCGGGTCTATTTTTATAATTTTGGTATTCATTATATCCATTCTTTCTAATCTATCAAACCATGTTAAAAAGAGCAGGTAAACCTGCCCTTTTCTTTTTTCCCAATATCTTTTTTTGGTGGCGCAAGGGGGAATTGAACCCCCGTTTGCTGATTGAGAGCCAGCTGAATTAACCACTATTCGATTGCGCCACGACATTTGCGGCAAACATAGCAAATATTATTTTACTGAATATCGCTAGAAAACGCAACTTATTTAAAAATATTTTCTTTTCTATTTTTTATACACAGAAAAAACAATCTGCCAGAACATCTTGATAATATATCCGGTTCTTATCATTCTTCTCTCTAATTCTAAAAAAGAAAAAACCCTTCAGTATCTAGCACTTGGCAGGTATTGAACGGTTTTTTCTTTTTATAGAATATTTTTAACTAAAAGTTAATATCTTCTTCTTTTATCGCCAAAATCTCTTCTGGGTCGGTTATCGCCAAAATCTCTTCTGGGTTTTTGTGGTTTTGCTTCATCGATCTTCAAAGGACGACCATTAAACTCAGTTTCATTCAACGCTTCCAGAGCCTTTTGTGCTTCCTCGTTAGATGACATTTCCACAAAGCCGAAACCTTTGCCTTCGATAATATTGACACTTTTCACAGTGCC
>JAFGSC010000320.1 GCA_016934875.1 Candidatus Atribacteria bacterium | reverse complement strand
TAGGAAAATTCCTTACAAGCGTACTTTAATAAATTATTTCCTAGCTTCATAGGAAGAATCTTTCAGGTAAAAGGACAGAGTAAGAAAGCAGTAGTATTATTTTCTTACTCTGTCCTTTTTTATTTAGGTAAAAATGATATAAATTTGACTAAACACAAATAACCAAACCATAAAATTTAGATATAAATTTTAATAAAAATTATTTTAGGAGGTAAAAAATGAAATTCCTTTTTAAAAGCCTTTTTTTGTTAGTATTATTCTCTGTACTACTTCTTTCCTGTTGTTTTTCTTCGATTACTGCCAATAGTGCTGAAAAAGAAACGAGGGAGGAATCCTGCCTGGCGGATATTTCAGTCTATCCCGGTTCTACAGAGGAACCGCAGATGCGCACAGAATTGGAGGACCTGGTCCGTTCGATGGAATCCATGTCCCGCACGAGTGGTGGAGAAGTAAACGTTTATGTTACCAACAGCAAGCCGGGTGAGGTTGTTCAATTCTATCAGAATCATCCACCTCAGGGCGGATGGAACAGGACATTGAACCTCACTTCACCCGTAGAAGGAGGGATTATTGTATGGGAAAAAGGCGACTACAGTGCGCAAGTATTGATTGCCGTTAAAAAACAAAAAACCTTGATTTTATTGGGTTGCGCGCCTAAATTTGGTTCTCAGGCTGCTCCTGCTGTTCCTGCCTTTACCAAGGATGATGGTCTGGCTGGTAATATCATCACTGGTATCGCGGTTACCGCTAACGGCATAGTCTGGTTAGGTACTAGGTCCGGGCTGTCTCGATTTGATGGGACCCAATGGACAACCTATACAAAGGAGGAGGGATTACCCGGGAATGGTCTTACTGTTGTAACCCTGGACAAGGATGGCTTACCTTGGATTGGGACGGATTTTTGGGGATGTAGCCATTTTGATGGTGATTCATGGACCGTTTATGACCAGGTGAAAAAAGTTTCTTCTATCGCTATAGCTGCTAATGGAGATATATGGCTTGGCTCTTGTGATATAAGTAAAGGAGGTGTCTATCATTTTGATGGGCAGGAATGGACTTGGTATAGCAAGAAGAATGGTCTGGGAGACAATTGTGTCAACGAGGTTGCTGTAGGTCCCGAAGGCATTATCTGGGCAGCTACAAAAAAAGGCGTTGCTCGATTTGACGGGACTACCTGGATAAATTATACCGAAGAAGATGGTCTTGCCAACAATCGTGTTAATGATGTGGCGGTTGATCAAGATGGTAGGGCATGGATGGCTACAAATAACGGAGTGTCCTGTTTTGATGGTCAAAAATGGAAAACCTTTACCATTGATGATGGTCTGGTTGCTTTAAAAGTCCAGGTGGTTACTGTCGCTCCCGATAGTTCACTTTGGTTCGGGACAACCGACGGTCTTTCTCACCTGACCGGAGAGAATTGGCAAAATTATACCAAACAGGAGGGTCTACCCAGTAACAATATCACATCAATTTTTGCTGCTATGGATGGAAAGATCTGGATTGGAATAACCTTTAATGGTGTAGCAGTATTGAATCCATCCGAATAATTCCAAGACATGAATAAATTTATAGTAAAGTGTACTATTATAGGTACTATGGTTTTTTAAACAATCTCTTAATTAAAACAATAAAGTAAATTAGATAGGAAGGTTAACCGATAAATAAAAGCTATATACTTCCAGTATTTAATAATATTAATGGGGGATAAAAATGAAAAAATTAATGATATTGTCTTTTGTTATTATTCTTTTAATTTTAATTTGTAGTATCAATGTTTTTGTTATGAGTGAAAAGAGCTTTAACTTATATACATACAACTCTGCTGCCGGGCAATTACTTCAGATTGACCCTAAAACCGGTCAGGCAGTTATCATGCATACTTTAAGTGAAAAAAATTTTTTCGCTGATTTATCTGTTTTTTCTAATCCCGGTTCTTTGATTAGTATTGGTCATTTAGCACCTGACACTCAGCTTTATCAAATCAACCTCTTAACCGGAGAGATTAATTCCATTGGTAATACCGGTTTGAATTTTGTAGAAGGTGTAGAATATATCCCTTCAACCGGACAATTATTTGCAGGTGGACGCGAACGTCCCCATCGTACCAATGATTCCTATCTGTTTATCGAAATAAATCCATCCAATGGAAGTATCATCAAACAGCAAAAAACCAACATTAGAGATATTGATAGTTTGGCATATAATCCGGTCAGCGGTGAGCTCTGGGCTGTCGATACTCAACCTGGTCTATATTCCCGTTTCTGGACAGTTGACCTGGAAACCGGACAGGGTACTTTGAAAAAAGCTTATACCAAAAAAGAACTTGAGGGATATAGCGGTATTCTCGGAATCAGTTTTAGTCCCGATGGCCAGGCTTATGGACTCTTATATAAAGGTACCAAGGCGCCTATAAAAGATTATCACTTAACTAAAATAGATATGAATGATTTTTCCTTTGAGCTGCTACAGGCTGAAAATTTAGGGCAGTCAGAAACGATGCACCTTACAAATATTACCTGTGATTATGCTGAGGGTATTTATGAATATGTTACAAAACTAACCGATGAAGATATTCTGGATCTTCTTCCGGATGCAGATGGAGATTTCATCCCATTTCCGAAAAACCGTGGTGCCTGTGGAGCCGGTATGCCATCTACAGCCACTGATTGGCCTGATAAAGCTATAAAAGTTTTAGATCCTAATAATCCTGATGACTACTATTTAGTGGTATATAAAGGTATAAAAAGAGCAGGTACGCATATTGGCTGTCGGTTCCATGATGCATGTTTTGATATATGCAAGAATAAGAAGGGTGAAGACGATGCGGGTGATGAGTATAAAGGTCCATGTCATGATGCATGTAGTGCCAACGTCTTAAAGTTATTTCCAGTAAAAGATGGTGCAAGCTGGATGATTGGTGGTGGCCCTTATAGCGGATATCTTCTTTTCTATAAAGATCAGGAGGTTTTAGGACCATTTAATTCTGATACAACGAAAAATGATCTCATAAATATGGACAAGATAAAACCCAATACCGAAATTTGCGACAATCAATCCAGGCCTAATATGGCTCTGTATGCTATTGAAATTTGGACCGGAGATAAATGGGGTGCAGGGACTGATGCTCAAGTGTATATAACCCTCGGATATGATATGGTTATGCATGGTATGGAGACAAGCGAGATAGCCTTACTCGGTGCACCCTTTACCAATAAAAGTGTTATAGATGAGATAGAAAATCAAATCCTATCCCAATCATTATCACTTTTAGGTTTTGAAAGAAATAATCATGAAACCTATTACTTTATCAGGTCAGAATATCTGCCGGAGGTCAATTTTATCAGGTTAAGACGAAATAATAGTGGTTCGTTCCCGGATTGGTATTGTGAAAAAGTGAAGATATATAGGGAAAAATGGAATTCTTTTGAAAAAGAGGAAGAACTTGCCGAAATTGATGTTAAAAAATGGATAGGTACAAAGAGCAAAAAATTTGATGCAAAATAAAATAAAACAGGAGATTGTTGAAGAGAAAAGGAGGAGCATTGGATTAGCTTAGTATTAAGCAAATTATTAAATTGATCATGATAGTATAAAGGAGGTTTGAATATCTTGATAGGAAATAAAAAAAATATGAAAGCAATAGCAATCGTACTGCTATCCGTATTTTTCATTGGAATTGTACTTATGGGTGGCTATGCTCAGGAATCAGAGGAAAAATCAACCAGTGTAGAAACGGAAACAACAACAGCACTTTCCGAAAAAATAGAACTTACAGCACAGGAAGCTTTCCATATTGCTCATGCAGTGGCAGCTGAATGGGCATCAGATGCAGTCCTTGTGGACTTATCCAATTTCCGTGGCACTTCATTATCGAACGGACGCTCTGTGAGATGGAAAATAGAATTCAATTCAGCCAGCATGGATAAAGAACTGGAAGTCCATGTAAGCAGGGGAAAAATATTGCAGACCATGGAAGAGAAATTCAAGAAACGGGAAGCTATTACCGGAGCATGGATCGATACTCCCAAGGCATTGGATATCTCCTTTGGATATTTTGTAGATAAACCGGTAGATAATTATTGGTTTGGGATAAGCAGCAAGGAAGGCATCGCTACCTGGTATATAAAGTGTGATTATAGTGAAGGTATACCGACCTGGGTTGATATCAATGCATTGACTGGAGAGGTTATTAAAACCCGGGAGGGTTATTAAAATATTTTGCCAGGGTGATTGTTAGAAAAAGTTACCGAATTATTGAGCTAGTACAACGGCTCTTTTATTTTTCGTCTCAAAGGCCTGGTGGCCAAAGTGGAGTAATTGCTCTCTCCATTGATAATATAGCGGCTGGGAGATCTGGTACTTGTTACAGAGTTTACTAATTTCTATTTGACCGGATAGACCCTCTAGTACGATTTTTAACTTTTGCTCACTGCACCATTTGCGTCTTTTCATAGAATAAAGCTCCTTTCTTATTCTTGAGCTTATTCTAACTTAAAATAGTGCTTTTATTAAAGGGGAGCAGTATAGTAGTATATAGTTTATAAATATAATTTAAGTTAGGATAAAAAAATATGAATACAAATTTATCCATTAATCTGTTTATCTTAATTGGACTAATGGTTATTGGTTTAGTATTTGTATTGTATTCGCAATTTAAAAAGGAAAAAATTAAACCAAATTATCGTCTCTTTTTTATATTTGGAATGACTTGGGTTCCGCTCGGTGTCGTTTTTTATAATACTACAAGAAACATTGGTTTTCTAATAATGGGTGTAATATTTTTAATCATTGGATTGATTAATAAAGATAAATGGGGGGAAACGGTAATAGTCAATCCCCAGAAAAGAAAGTTACTGATTGGATTAATACTTACTGGACTTTTGGTTTTAATTACTTTTTTATTGAAATATTTTAGATAAAATAAGCACACCTACATTTATAATACATGGATAGAATAAGCGTAGGGAATATGTGTTATTGATAAATAAGGGAAAATAGGTAATTTAATATTGTTTATACCCTTGCAGGAAGCCCAATTATCTCCTTTAGTTTATAGATATTTCGCATTTTTTGGATAATTTGATTCCAACTGGAAAACGTTAGGGGAGCCAGACCATTTCCAAGCCCTTTGGCATTTAGTTAAAGAGCTTTTTTTATTTTTTATAATTTTTTTACAAAAAAAGAAGGATTTTTAATCTAGTGAATCGAATGAATATATAATTGTTATTTGTAATTTCTTACACTAAATCCGTTTTAAGGTTGGTACAATGGAAAAATCAATAAAGAGGATCATAAAAAACGAATTGATATATTCATTATTTGATGCCTATATCTTTGGTTTGAAAAGATCTATATTGAAATTGGAGTGTTGGAAAGTAATACTCTCTAGCTAAAGCATCAAGCAATATATAAAAATGGTAAATTTGTAGATATGGTTATGTTAGCGATATTAAAAGAAGAATTTGCTTATAATTATAAAAGTAATTGCCTATCAAAAAACTAGCTCTTTGAAATCTAAATATTCGGAAGAAAAGATTTTACAAAGCGAATCTTATCTTAATTTCCAATCTTTACAGCTTCCAGGGCAAGAAATAGAACAGTAATATGAGCAATGGTCCAGTGATTAGAGATAGCCTGCAATTCTCTGATACTTGAACTTTGCATACAGAACTACAGTAACCTGGAGAAGATCCTTTCTAGCCCGCCGCGCAGATCATATTAAGCTGAGGAATAGTCAATTGACTGGCTACGATATTGGACGGTCTGTCTTCTTCTAATAAGAGATAACTTCTATAAAGTGTCAGAAAAAACAATATTCCGATAACTTCAGAAATACCTGATTTCTTTCTGAAATGATTTGGGAAAACGGACCATTATACACAGGTATCTATTTAAATCACCTTTTGATTTACTTCTCTTATTAAATTTACCTGTAAAAACAGTCTTGAGGTGGTTCTCTTTTACTTTTACCAGGATATTTGTGGAATCGAAGGCAAGATAGATTCCCTTTATCTGGCCAGATTCAATTAACTTACTGAATAGAATATTTCTCACCTCGTTTTTTGATGGGGATGAAATAAAAATAAAAAAGTAGGTGAATATTAGCTTGAGGTAAATTACTTAAAAATATATTTAGAAAAGAGGAATAAATAGATGAAAGTTCAAAAATTATTTGTAATAACTTTAGTTATTTGTTTGGCACTAAACATTTCAATAATTGGATTTGCAATGGATCAAAAGAATGAGGTTTTATTAAAATTTGCACATGTTGCAGCACCAACTAGATCTTATGCACAAGCATGTGACAAAGTAGCTGAATGGGCAGAAGAAAGAAGTGGAGGTCGTCTAAAAATAGAAGTATTTCCTGGTGGACAGTTAGGAAACGAGAGGGATTCAGCTGAAAGTGTTAAAATGGGTACTATTGATATGTGCTTAGTTTGTTCATCAACTTTAGGAATATGGGAAGATGATTTCAGTATTTTAGGAGTAGCGTTTATATGGAAAGATTTTGATCATATGCTTAAAGTAGTACGAGGAACAATAGGCCAAGAAATGATGGATAAACTTGTTAAAAGTACTGGTGTTAAAGTATTAGATATGGGGTGGATCGACGGACAAAGACAGTTTAATACAAATAAACCTATTAGAACACCAGATGACATAGTTGGCTTAAAAATTCGTGTACCTGAGACACCAATATACTTCTCAAATATGAAAGCAATGGGAGCAAGTGTTGTGGCAATGCCTTTCAGCGAAGTATTTACAAGCGTACAAACGGGTGTAATTGATGGTCAAGAAAATCCACTAAATTCAATTTATGTTAACAAGTTTTATGAAATTACAAAGTATGTCAGCCTTTCTGCACATGTGACTCTAAATCTAGCAATAATTATAAACAATGATCGCTTCAATAAAATGCCCAAAGATTTACAAGATATATTAGTTAAAGCAACAATTGATGCGGGAGACTGGTTAACTCAGCAAACAATTGAAACTTTTGATCGTGATTTACATTTATTAATTGACGAAGGTATGACAATAATTGATGATGTGGATAGAGACGCTTTTAGAGAAAAATGCAAAGGTCCAATTTTAGAAGAATGGGGAGAAAAATGGACAGAGGGCTTGTATGAAAAAATAGTAGAAATGGGTAATTAGTTATGATTCTTATATCTTAAACAGGGAGATGTTTGTACTCCCTGTTTAAGATATAATTATGGAGTAATACTATGGGTAACAAATGGAAGATTTCAGAAGCAATTCTCTCTTTATTTTTCTTTATAATGTTAATATTTACATTCTTAGGAGTGATAATGAGATATGTGTTTAATAAGCCTCTTTTATTTAGTGAAGAGTTAACGAGGATAATTCTGATATTTATTGTTCTAAGTGGAGCAACAATAAATTCCAGAGATAAGAACCAATTGAGGGTAACTTTTTTTACAAAGTTTTTATCTAATAAAGTTAATAAAGAACTTAATTTGATTATAAATATTATAATCGTACTCTCCTTGTCTGCATTAATATATTATGGAGTCCTTTTAGCGTTTATTGCAGAACGTCAATATACAAATGTAATGAAAATTCCATGGCCAGTAGTTTATTTAATTGTTCCGTTTAGTTCAATAATAATTTTATTGTATCATCTTAAAGATATTTTAAATTTTTTTAAAGGGCAGAGCGAAAACCAGAGAGAAAGGAAAATCTGAATATACAAGGATAGATACAATGCAACAGGTAGGCAAAGAATGCAAAATGAAAAGGTGTATATTATATAAAAGCTGTGAATGAGATAGTTTAATGTTAGATTATGTGTCAGTTGTAAAGAATTACTGATGAACTTCTTATCTTTTTCATAGCTTTACTTGGAAAGATAATAACTATTCTGAACGGATTATAAATTTTCAATAAATATAATTGAGTCTTTCTATTTCCATATTCTGAAAAGTATAACAAAGGAAAGGTCAAGAAGAAATTTAGACATTTTAGATTATATAACTCCCATAAGAAAATAAGAAGTATATTTAATTTATGTGATTATCTTAAGATATATGACTGTTAAGATGTTAGATGAGACATTAAGAAACTGTGCAATTACTGACCTGACAAAAAAGCCACAGATGAGAAGTAATTAATTATTTGACGCAAGTTAGCATCTTGAATCTTCCTTCTTTAAGTATTATCTGGCTTTGTAAAAGAATGTGTTTAGTTGTTAAAATAGTAAAAGAAAAGAAAATTAAATATGGATAAGTAGTAAATATGGAAATCCCACTAATTCTATTATTTCTTAGTTTCATAATCTTTTTAATATTAGGTATGCCAATAGCTTGGGTACTTCTCAGTTCCTCTTTAATCTATCTATTTTTAAAAGGTACTTTACCTGCCGTATTGCCACAAAGGGTTGTAGTGATGTTGGATTCTTTTGTCTTAATTGCGGTTCCATTTTTTATATATATGGCATTAATAATGAATACTGGGAAAATAACTGATAAAATATTTAACTTTGCTAGAATAATTATTGGGAGAGTTAAAGGAGGATTAGGTTATGTTAATATAATTGCCAGTGTAATTTTTGCGGGAATGTCTGGTTCAATGCTTGCAGATATAATGGGACTGGGGGAAATAGAGATTAGAGCCATGCTAAATGCTGGCTATGATAGAAAATTTAGTGCGGCTGTTACTGCTGCTTCTGCAACAATTGGTCCTATTATACCACCAAGTGTTCCGTTGATTATCTACGGTTATTTAGCAGGAGCATCAATTTCGAGATTACTTGTTGGTGGAGTAATTCCAGGATTAACAATAGCAGCATATCAAATGGTGATAGTTTATATTATTTCTAAAAGGAGAAATTACCCAATAGAAGAAAGTAAGTTCGAATGGAAAAAATTGTTAATAGGTTTTAAAAATGCTTTTCCAGCTTTACTTACTCCAATAATCGTGTTGGGAGGTATTATAATTGGATTTGTAACACCAACCGAAGCAGCGGTAATTGCATCAGTATATGCAACATTAATAGCAATATTTGTCTACCGTTCTATTAATTGTGCTAATGAGGTTTTTCTTTGTTTTAAGGAAACTACGGTTACTGCATCAAGGATTTTGTTGATATGTGCATTTGCAGCTGCTTTTGGATGGATTTTTACTTGGGAGAGGGTTCCGCACAGAATTCTTGAATTCATTATTTATTTAAATATAAGTAAAGTACAATTTTTATTACTTTTTAATTTGATTGTGTTATTTCTGGGTTGTTTCATTTCAGCTACTGCGATAATTATTATGTTAACGCCGTTGGTTACACCTTTATTTTTATCTATGGGAATAGATCCTGTCCATTTCGGTGTTATGTTTGTTTTAGCTTCTATGATAGGGTTGCTAACCCCACCATTTGGAATAGGGTTATTTGCAATCAGTAGTATTTCCAAAGTAGATATTTATGAGCTTTCAATAGAATTAATTCCGTTTGTAATAGTAACGATTTTAGCTTTAATTACAATAACATTATTTCCAAATATTGTATTATTTTTACCGAATCTGTTATTTGATTAACTAGATGCTTGGAATCCTTATTTTTAGTTAGCCCTAGAGCCTTATCTTTTTAGAAGGTAGTAGGAAAGATTAATTAGTTTTACTATGGGACAATTGATATAATATGATAAAATATGATCAAATGAGTAAATTGATTCCATACATTTTCACATACCATCTATCAGTGAAAATATTGTTTCATATTCTGTCCCGCCTACAGGTAACTGATACTAAAAGGTGTTCTGCTGAATTGGTCTAACCTTAGGATATTATGTCAATGGGGAACCACTTCTAGATTAGAAGCTATTGCATCAGCACCATCGGTCTGGATGAGAATAATATCAGAAAGTATGTAAAATACCAGGAAGATAGGGAAAAACAAGAAGAAATAGACCAGGAAGAATAATTTGGCCTCTTTAGAGACCGCTTAAAGCCACCCGCTATGCGGGTGGGTGGTTAACTCAATTTCGTTATGATAAACGATATTGTGAAAGCATTTAGCCTTTATGGGCAACAACATGGTATTTATGAAAATAAAAACTAATAATTGAGGTGCAAGATCCTATGACCGATTTAAGAGGGAAGAAATTGCTATTGCTGGGAGGGATAAGGCCAACCATTAATTATGTAAAGAGAGCACAGGAACTGGGTGTGCATGTGATTGTAACAGATTACCTGGTTGATTCTCCGGCCAAACAGATAGCTGATAAAAGCTATCTTGTCAGTATCACCGATGTGGACGCCGTAGTCAAACTGGCCAAGTCCTTAAAGGTGGATGGGGTGTTCATGGCCTATCTGGATTCCAAGCTGACCTACTGTCAGCAGGTCTGTGATAAGTTAAACCTTCCCTTCTATGCCACCGCAGAACAGGTTGACATCATGACCAACAAGGATAAGTTCAAAAAAGTCTGTGTTGAACACGGACTGCCAGTGGTGAAAGAATATGAGCTAACTGATTGGAATAATCCTGTAAAGATGCCTCCCATTCAGTATCCTGTCGTGATTAAGCCCGTTGATTCGGGAGGAGGCAAAGGAATCTTTGTCTGTGATAACGAAGAAGAACTGCGAGAGAGATACCTGGAATCCATAGGTTTTTCAAAAAGGAAGAAAGTGCTGGTTGAGGAATACATGATTGGGGAACAGGTCCAAATACTTTATACGATACAAGACGGCTATGTGAGCTTATCAACTATGTGTGATTTATATTCAAATAAACAACAAAAAGGATTCCCATCAATTCCCACAGCGAATATTTTTCCTTCCAAACACCTATCCAGTTTTAAAAATACCGACCATCAAAAAGTAGTTAACTTATGTACATCACTGAACATCAAAAATGGTGTGCTTTTTATACAGGCTTTTGTACATCAGGGTAGAGTGTGTATTCATGAAACAGCCTTCAGAGATGGATTAGGTCAAACTCATAAAATCATCAAGGAAATGAATGGGATAGATACGGTGGAGATGATGATCAGATATGCCCTGACCGGGGAGATGAAAGGATACCCAATTAAAGAACTGGATAAGCCTGACTTTGATCAGTGGGCATGTAGACTTTTTTCAATTGGCAAAAGAGGAAAAATAACGAAAATTACAGGTTTTGATAAAATCACTACTTACCCAGAAGTATTTGATATCGCTTATCATCATGAAGAAGGAGATTCAATAACTCAAATAGGTACCCTTGATCAGGTGATAAGTAGAATATTTATTAAAGCGGAAACCAAAAGTCAGTTGGCAAGAGTGATTGAAGAAATCAATACAATCATTCAAATTGAGGATGAAAAAGGCGAAAATATGCTTTTAAAGCCCTTTAATCCATATTCATTCTAGGTACTTTTATTGTTAGTAGGGATAACATAAATAGGACAAACGAGTACTTTTTCTGTATCTATACAAACACTTGCGAGAATGAATTTTTTTCCTGTGATGTGTATGATATATATCTTTACGATGATAAGAATGAATATTTAAAAAACTGAAAGAAGACGATGCAAAATTTTACAAATTGGCGGCATCAAGTGGGAACATAGTCTGAAGAAAATGATTAAAAGGTGCTATATTCCCCTTTATTATTTGATAAATGTGTGCTAATGTGACTCTATATAAATTATTTCTTCTAACCTTCGAAGGGTATCTATTGTTTCTTCACTCATATAGAAGTTGCGAAAA
The DNA here is from genome assembly GCA_016934875.1 of Candidatus Atribacteria bacterium. Classification (GTDB taxonomy): domain Bacteria; phylum Atribacterota; class Phoenicimicrobiia; order Phoenicimicrobiales; family Stramentimicrobiaceae; genus JAFGSC01. Next base: position 23,724 of record JAFGSC010000320.1, on the reverse strand, counting down.
TCTTCCTGTTTGGGGAGTCGGTTAGAACGAGAAAGTCCCTTGGCAAGTAAGTCGAAGGGCTTTCTATAAGTAGGATAGAGGTTTCCATCGCTTAAGGTGTAGATCGATAGTAAAATATTTATTAGAAAGGATATATGAAAATAACCTTTTATTCAAATTATTAAAATCATCATCAGATATCTTTTTACAATGAAATGTATAAGTTATTGGGTAATGACTATGAATAGAAATTTGTTGCGACCGAGCCAATGGAACAAGAACTAGTAAAGTAAAACGAGGTAATGAGCGAACATTACCCATATGTGAAATAGGTCTTATAAAAATGAATATACTTATAACTATAACCAATGCCTAAAATGGGGTATGAAAAGCAATGTGGTTATTAATGGTTCAGTACAAGATATTTCTATTTAAGAACGCGTCCAAAACATTATTAAATAACTAACTTTCGAATATTCGAAAGTTTTCTTAAAAAGGGTGCATGGAGATGGATGAACCAGAGATTGATCGAATCAATATTTAAATATCATACTCGTTACAGGAAAAAACCTATATATGTTATGTGCAAGCGCTTATAGGGCAAGAAATTTATCACTTATAGGTGCATACCCAAACAAAACATATAAGTGAGGATATTTTCCTGAAGTAAAGAAATATGACGTTAAAGAATTATGTGAGAACAAAAACCAAAAGTCTATCACCCTTTTGTGGTGTGGAAGATTTCTTGATTTGAAGCATGCTGAAAAAGCTGTTTTGGTTATGAAAAACTTAAAAGAAAGCGGTTTTTAATTGTATACTTGATTTCATTGGAGGTGGTCCTATAGACGAGAAAATACAAAACATGATTAATAGTCTGGATTTAGATATCGGAAAATATTTTTAGGTTCAATATCGACGAATAAGGTGAAGAATATATGGAAAAAGCAAATATTTATTTGTTTACCAGTGATCAACAGGAAAGCTGGGATGCTGTGTTTAACAAGTCAATGAACAGTAGTTGTGCAGTAGTAGCAAGCCAGGCAATGGGGGTCTGTACCTTTTTTAATTAACCATGATAAGAATGAATTTATCCATAAGCATAACCATATTAATGATTTGTACAGTAAGGTAGGAATATTAGTTCAGAATGCTGATTTGAGAACAATATTGAGTACAAGCGCTGTTAAAATTATGGAAAAATTATGGAATCCGAAAGTTGCAGAGGAGCGAATAGTAGAATTTCGTAATGACTTATTGAATGAAGAGATCATAAGGTTTAAGGATGGGCCATATATTAAGGTAGAGATTATATCTCAAAGATATGGTAATTAATAATATTTTTATACTTTTAATTAGAAAAAGGGATGTAGAAATATGGGCATAATGGTTAGTATTATTTGTATGACATATAATCATGAGAACTATATAGCAGATGCAATAGAAAGTTTTTTAATGCAAAAATCCAATTTTAATTATGAGATACTGATTCACGATGATGCATCTACTGACAGAACACCAGAAATTATAAAGCAATATGAATCTAAATATCCGGATTTAATAAAACCAATATATCAAACAGAAAACCAATACTCAAAAGGAGTAAAGGTAGGACGTTTTAATAGAGAGAGAGCAAAGGGCAAGTATATAGCTATTTGCGAAGGAGATGATTATTGGACAGATCCTTATAAGTTGCAAAAACAAGTAGATTATATGGAAAAGTATCCCGAATGTAGTATATGTGTCCATGCTGCATACAGAGTCTCTCCAGAAAAAATAAAAAAGAAACCATATATTCGACCCAATCGCGGTAATAAAATCTTCACAACTGAAGAAGTAATTGAAGGAGGCGGCAGTCTTTTCGCCACGAATTCAATACTATACCCAGCAGTATTTTGCAAAAATAGACCAGATTTTCAAGAAAATGCGCCGATTGGCGACTATCCTCTTGTTATATATTTAGCTCTTCAAGGAACAGTATATTATATTGATGAGTTTATGTCAGCTTATCGAGTAGGGATAAAAGGTTCTTGGACAAGTATGATGTCATCCGCAAGTATTGAGAGACGTGTTGTACATACTAATAAGATTGTGGATATGCTCAATGAAATCAATAGATATGCGGAATATAAGTACGACATTACAATTAAAAAAAAAATTAAGAATAATAGATTTAAAATCATGTTAGTGCAGGGGAGGTTCAAAGAAGCGAAAGAAGGGGAATTTAAAGAGATATATTCAGCCTTAGATATAGAAACAAAAATTAAGATATTTATTAAGCAATACTATCCAAAAATTGCAAAAGTTTTGATTAATATAAAAAGGAAACTTGGTAGATGAGTAATGAGGTCAATAAGTCTAAAATCCTATCTAGCCTTTTTTGGAAACTCATGGAGCGGGGAGGAACTCAGGGAATACAATTTATAGTTCAAATAGTTCTGGCACGTCTCCTTATACCGGAAGATTACGGCATTATAGCGCTTGTAACAATATTTATAATTGTTGCAAATGTATTTGTGCAAAGTGGTTTCAATACAGCACTTATTCAAAAAAAAGATGCAAATGAAGCTGATTTTTCGTCGGTATTTTATTTGAGTTTATTTGTTGCCAGTGTACTATATGTGATTTTTTTCTTTGCTGCGCCGCTGATAGCTGCTTTCTTTGAAGAACCACAGCTTATATCAGTTCTCAGAGTATTATCGGTTACATTGTTCTTTGGCGCCTTTAATTCAATCCAGAATGCTATTGTAGCACGAAAGATGCAATTTAAGAAGCTGTTCTTTAGCAGTCTTGGTGCAATAGTAGTATCTGGAACAGTTGGTATAGTTATGGCATATGCAGGTTTTGGCGTATGGGCTTTAGTAGTACAGCAAATAACGAATCAGTTGTTAACTAATGCAATCCTTTGGTTCACTGTAAAGTGGAGACCGAGATTATTATTTTCTTTTAAGAGAGTAAAAAGTCTATTTTCATATGGATGGAAGTTATTAGTCTCATCATTAATTGATAGACTTTCCAGGGATTTAAGTAGTCTTATTATCGGAAAAATTTATAATGCAGAGATGCTGGGCTTTTATAATAGAGGCAAACAGTTACCTGAACTAATTGTAACGAATATTAATGGGTCGATTCAGTCAGTAATGCTCCCTGCTTTAGCATCACAACAAGATAATAGACAAAGAGTTAAAGAGATGGTACGACGTTCCATCGTTACAAGCTCTTTTATATTATTTCCAATGATGGTTGGTTTAGCTGTCATTGCCAAACCGCTAGTCAAAATATTGTTGACCGAGAAGTGGATACCTTGCGTTCCTTTCTTGCAGATTTATTGTATCAGTTATTCCTTGTGGCCTATACATACAGCTAATCTACAGGCCATTAATGCTTTAGGGCGTAGTGATATTTTTTTAAAGTTAGAGATAATAAAGAAAATATTAGGTCTTGCTATATTGGGAGTGACAGTATTTTATGGGGTGTATGCAATTGCTTTAGGGAGTATTATCAATGGATTGATTTCAACTATAATTAATTCTTTTCCGAATGGAAAGCTATTGAATTACAGTTACAAAGAGCAATGGAAAGACATTACGCCATCGCTGTTATTGTCCTTGGTGATGGGGGCGGCGGTTTATAATGTTCAGTTGTTTGGGATGACAGAATGGCCGACTTTGATAGTTCAAGGATTTGTAGGAATCATTCTATATGTTGGGATGGCAAGAATATTTAAACTTGAATGTTTTACATATTTACTATTAACATGCAAAGATATTTTAACAAACAGAAAAGGAGTAACTTTATGAAGATAGGGATAATGCAACCTTACTTCTTCCCATATCTAGGTTATTTCAGTTTAATAAAACATACGGAACGTTTTATCTTATTAGATTCTGTGCAGTTCGTTAGGCACGGATGGGTCAGTAGAAACAGAATACTAAAACCAGAAAGTGGTTGGCAGTATATTTTAGTTCCGCTGGTAAAGCACAGCCGAGACACCAAAATCAAAGATGTTTCTATTAAAAAAGAACTCGATTGGCGGAATACTATTTTCCACCAATTAGAACATTACAAAAAGCGAGCCCCTTTTTACAGAGATACAATAGGGGTTTTAAAGACTGCACTCAATATTGAGACAGAAAGCATTGTTCATCTGAATGCGCATGCTCTTAAAAAGGTCTGTGATTATATTGGGGTGAAGTTGAATGTGAATGTTTTTTCTGAGATGCATCTATCAATTGATGAAGTTAAGGCATCAGATGAATGGACCTTGAACATTTGCAAGGCATTGGGTAATGTTGATGAGTATTGTAACCCTGAGGGTGGATTGGAGTTCTACGACCGAAGCAAATTTTATAAAACCGGGATAGACATTAAGTTTTTAAGTATGAACATCCAAAAATATTCGCAAAGGCGACCAGAGTTTGAAGCTCGCTTATCTATTGTAGACACAATGATGTTTAATAAACCAGAAAAGATCAATGAAATGCTTGACGACTATAGGTTGTTATAAGAGGTGTTATGAATGAAAGAAATAGGGGGTTATTTTGGTTTAGAGCAGCTTATGAGTAATGAAAATTATAAGGACTTGATACCTCTCAACAATGGGAGAAATGCGCTTTTATATCTTCTCAAAGCCAGAAATATAAATAAGATTTACATCCCTTATTGCCTTGTTAACGTTGTGAGCGAAATGTGTAGTAGAAATGGCTATAGTTTTAAATATTATAATGTAGATGCTGCATTTATGCCAATATTCAATAAAACTCTTGCTGATGAAGAATATCTTTTTGTTGTCAACTATTTCGGGCAATTGATAAATAGTAAAGTCCTTGAGCTAAAAGATCGATTCGGTCAAATCATACTCGATAACGTTCAAGCCTTCTTTCAAAAGCCGCTAGATGGGATAGATACGATATACTCTGCCTATAAGTACTTTGGAGTATCTGATGGCGCTTATCTCTCAACAGACGTAACCTATAGTATAGATGATATGAAGTTTTTAGTAGGGGAGATGAGAAAATGTATAAACTGAGAGGACTTCGTAAAAAAGATATACTAAAGATAAGTAAGTGGCTCAATGACAGTGAATTGATAAATTATTTAAGGGCACCATTCTACTTCATAAATTTAGATGTGGATTATAGATGGTATGTCCATTATATGTAAAACTAAAACACAACTATCCTTTGTTCTATAGTTGAAGCTATGGATGAAGATAATATTTAAGCCTAATAATTCTAGGGAGTATTAACTTTATAAATCGCGGCGCTGAATTCCATATTATAATAGGAGATACGAAAAATAGGGGCAATAGTAAATTTGTAGAAATGATTATGATGGCAATTTCAAAAAAGGAGTTTTATAAATATTCGATTGTGAGGCGAATAGTATGAATAAACCAATCCAAGTAACCCGTTCTTCAATGCCAAAATTTGAGGAGTATATTGAAGAAATTAAAGACCTGTGGGACAGCCACTGGTTGACTAATATGGGTATAAAACATAAGCAATTGGAAGCGGAGTTGTCTAGTTATTTATACGCTCCTAATATTACGCTTTTTACCAACGGTCACTTGGCATTGGAGTGCGCTATAGCAGCCTTTAATCTTACTGGGGAAGTTATCACGACGCCCTTCACATTTGCTTCGACAACTCATGCCATAGTAAGGGATGGTTTGGAGCCGATATTTTGTGATATTAATCCAGATGATTACACTATAGATACGGACAAACTGGAGATTCTGATAACAGACAAGACATCTGCTATCATCCCTGTCCATGTCTATGGAAATATCTGCAATGTTAATGAGATTGAAAGGATAGCGAAGAAGCATAATCTCACGGTTATTTATGATGCTGCTCATGCCTTTGGAGTAATGATTAACGGTGTTGGGATTGCAAATTTTGGCGATGCCTCAATGTTCAGTTTTCATGCTACTAAAGTTTTCAATACTATTGAGGGCGGAGCAATAACATTTAGGAATGAAAAGCTGACTAAAAGATTAAATGACTTAAAGAACTTTGGTATTATAGGACCAGAATCTGTTGAGTATGTCGGTGGAAATGCTAAAATGAATGAATTCCAGGCTGCTATGGGTATTTGTAATCTACGTTATATTGAGGGCGAGATAGAAAAGAGAAAAGCTGTAGTAGAGAGATATGTTGAAAGATTAAATAATATTAATGGAATCAAGTTATCCGAACCTCAACTAGGAGTGAAGAGCAATTATGCTTATTTCCCAGTAGTATTTGATGAGTATCAGATGAGCCGTGATGAGGTGTTTGAGAAACTGAAAGCCGAGCGTATCTATGCTCGGAAATATTTCTACCCTCTCACCAACAATTTTGAGTGCTACAAAGACAGATTTGATGTTGAAAAAACGCCCGTTGCAAAATACATAGCGAACAGGGTGCTGACGCTGCCACTTTACGCTGATTTAGTTTTGGAAGATGTAGATAGAATTTGTAATATTATTTTAAACAAACAACCATAATGTATGCTACCGGCGAAGATAAAAGATTGGAGGCTATGATATGAAAGGTATAATTTTAGCAGGAGGAAAAGTAACATGATTTTAACCCCAGAAGATACCCCAGTTTATGAACAACTGTTGGAGATGGTTCTAGACTCGGGTTTGAATTTTCTTACAAGGTACAGGAAACTCCTAGGGGAATTGCTGATGCATTTATTTTGGAAGAAGCATACATCGGTGATGATAGTGTATGCTTAATACTTGGTGATAATGTTTTTTATGGGCAAGATTTAACAAGAGTGCTTAATCGTGCGAAAGAACTGGAAAAAGGGGCAGTTATCATTCGGATATCCGGTGAAAGATTCACGTTCCTTTGGGGTAGTGGAATTCAATCAAAATTATAAAGCAATCTCAATTGAAGAGAAACCACAGGACCCAAAATTAAACTACGCAGTTCCAGGACTTTATTTCTATGATAATCAAGTTGTCAAGATAGCGAAGAACATCAAGCTATCTGCTCGTGGAGAGATGGAAATTACTGCTGTCAATAACGCATATTTAGAGAAGGGAGAACTTAACGTAATTTTGCTCGGACGTGGCATGGCTTGGCTCAATATTGGAACACCAGAGGGTATGCTCAAATCTGCTGAGTATATTGAGGCAGTGTGCTGCAGTCAAGGCAGGGGTTCTACATATCGTGCTTAGAGGAAATTGCATGGCGCAGAGGCTTTATTAATAGCGAGAAGTTAATAGCAATTGGTGAAAGCCTAAAGATGACGGATTATTGGAAATATATTTTGTCTTTAATAAATGAATAAAAACTCACAAATTGGAAAGAAAAAGGAATGCAAAAATGAAAAACATTCTTATCACAGGCGGTGCCGGATTTATAGGTAGTAATTTTGTCAAAATGATATTGGACAGGCATTCGGACCATAAAATCATAAATGTGGACGTGTTGACATACGCAGGTAATCTGGAAAACCTAAAAGATATATCGGATAACCAAAACTATATTTTTATCAAAGCGGACATCAGGGATAGAGCAAAGATGGATGAGATATTTATATCATATGATATTAATATTGTGGTGAACTTTGCAGCGGAATCCCACATAGATAGAAGTATTGAAGAACCAGAGGTGTTTCTGACAACGAACATCATCGGTACTCAGGTATTACTTGATATGGCTAAAAAACATTGGAAACTTAATCTTGACGATAAATACTACAAAGAGTATAAACTAGGAGTTAAATTCCTGCAGGTGTCAACCGATGAGGTATAAGGAGCTTTAGGCGCAACGGGTATGTTTATAGAGACGATGCCATTACTTCCCAACAGCCCATATCTGCATCATAAGCAAGTGCGGATATGATTGTTAGGGCTTATCAAGAGACCTTTGGTATACCGGTTAACATTACACGTTGTAGTAATTTTTACGGTCCGTATCAATTTCCTGAAAAACAGATATCACTTATGATAGTTAGCTGTTTGAAAGAGAAAAATTTGCCTGTCTATGGCGATGGGATGCAGGTTAGAGATTGGCTGCATGTATCTGGTCACTGTTCTGCCATTGATATAGTTTTACATAGTGTTGTGGATGGAGAGATTTACAACATTGGAGGTAATAACGAGAAGGCTAATATTGAGATAGTCAAAGTAATTATAGAAACGCTTTGTAAGTCGGAGGAATTGATTAAATATGTAAAAGATAGATCTGGGCATGACAGAAGATATGCCATTGATAATACGAAAATAACAGCTCATTTAGATTGGGAACCTGCTTACACCTTTGAGCAGGGGATGAAGGAAACTATTAAATGGTACTTGAACAATACGGTGTGAATAGAGAATATACTATTACGAGAAATATTTAGAGTTGATATGCGATGAATTAACATTTCTGAAAATACAAAATAATGATTGAGGTATGGGGTAATATGTCTGATTTAAAAGGAAAAAAATTATTATTGCTGGGAGGTATCATGCATACTATTGATTATGTAAAGAGAGCACAGGAACTGGGTGTGCATGTTATCGTAGCGGATTATTTAGTAGATTCTCCGGCAAAACAGATTGCTGATGAAAGCTATTTAATCAGTACCACAGATGTAGCTGCAGTTGTAGAGCTGGCAAAGAGGTTAAAAGTTGACGGTGTATTCACGGCCTATCTGGATTCGATGCTGATATATTGTCAGCAAGTCTGTGATCAATTACACTTTCCCTTTTATGCTACAGCAGAACAGATTAACATTATGACCAACAAGGATAAATTCAAAAAAGTTTGTGCTGAACTTGGACTACAGGTAGTGAAAGAATATGAGCTAACTGATTGGGATGCTACTGGAAGGATTCTTTCTATTCACTATCCTGTCGTGATTAAGCCAGTTGATTCTGGAGCTGGTAAGGGTATATTCATTTGTGAGACGGAGAAAGAGCTTCGAGAGAGATTCCCGGAGTCCTTGGGTTTTTCGAAAAGAAAAAAAGTGCTGTTTGAGGAGTATATGTCCGGGGAACAGGTTTTATTATTTTATACAATACAAGACGGCTATGTGAGCTTATCGGCTATGTGTGACCGCTATTCAACTAAAGAACAAAGAGGATTCATAAAAATTCCTACAGCACTTATTTTTCCTTCAAAACACCTGACTACTTTTAAGAATACCGACCATAAAAAGGTAGTTAATTTATGTAAGTTACTAAACATCAAAAATGGTGTGCTATTTATTGAAGCTTTCATACATCAGGAGAGAGTATGTATTCATGAAGCAGGTTTCAGATTTATAGGAGTTCTGGTTCATAAAATCATTAAGGAAATGAATAGGATTGATACGGTGGAGATGATGATCAGACATGCTCTTACAGGGGAGATGAAAGGATATTCAATCAAAGAGCTGGATATACCTGAATTTGATAGGTGGGCATGTATTCTTTTCCAAGTTGCCCGAAAAGGAAAGATAGCGAAAATGAAAGGGTTTGATAAAATCGCTGCTTTTCCAGAAATATTTGGTATATATCATAGGCATAAAGAGGGAGGTGCGATTACTCAAATAGGAACACTTGACCAGTGTATGAGTAAGATATTTATTAAGGCGAATACTAAAAACGAGCTGGCAAGACTCATAGAAGAGATCAATACAACGATTGAAGTTGAGGATGAAAAGGGCAAAAATATGCTTTTGGATTCTTTTAATCCCTATTCATTCTAAAATTATCTTATAAATAGGTAGAAACGAAATTTGAAAATTGAATGATTCAACTTTTATAAGTTTATTTCTTTTGAAAATGCTGTATAGAAATATTTAAGCTTGTACAATATCGATAAAAATAAATTTAATATACGGAGGATTTTATTATGAAAAGATTTTTATTATTATTCCTTTTGACTTTGGTTCTATTTACCTTTGCTGAAAATGCATTTGCAACTTCAGAAGAACAACCTTATAAGGATGTGTTTATCACTATCAGCACTTCTTCTCAAGGGGGTGGTTGGTATCCATTTGGAGGAGCCATAGGTGCTATCTGGGAAAAATATCTCCCAGGAATAACTGTAACTGTTCAAACTTCAGCAGGAACTCCACATAATTTAATGTTATTAGAGCAAAAAATGGCAGAAATAGCATTCTTAACCGCTGATATAGGATATTTAAAATATGAAGGAATTGGAGATTTTGAAGGTAAAGCTTATAGAGGAATGAGAACATTGTATAATTTCATGGGAGGTCCTTTATATTTAATAGTTTCTGAAGATTCACTTATAAAAACTCCCTTGGATTTAAGAGGTAAAAGAGTTGGTATAGGACCTTTAGGAGGTGCCTCTCTTAATATTATTGCAGAAGCTTTGTTTGATATTTATGGACTCAAAGAGGGGGACATGAGTTTCTTTCGTGGTGGCAGGATGGACAGAGCCGAGGCACTTAAGGATGGACGTGTCGATGCAGGAATTTTTTGGGTGAATCTCGGTTCGGCAGTTATAATGGATTTATTGGCAAGTGGTTTTACTATTGTGCCTTTAACTAATGAATATGTAAAAAAAATAGTCGAAAAATACCCTTATTACGTGGGATTTACTATAACGAAAGATTCTTATAATCTGGCTGAGGACATTAATAGTATTGGAACTATTCCTTTTATTGCCTGTGATGCTTCTTTTGATGAAGATTTAGCTTATAATTTAACGAAAACATTTTTTAACCATCTGAATGAAATAGCAGAAATGTACCCGCCAGAGAAAGGTCTTTCTATTGAAGATGGAATCAGATCAATTGTTGTACCACTGCATAGAGGTTCAGAGAAATTTTTTATGGAAAAAGGGTTAATCCAGTAATTTAATTGAACATTTCAGCAAATGCCCTGATTGAATTTTTTGTAAATATAAACAGATGGCTACATTCAAAGATATAAGATATGAGCATATATTATATGATATTATTCATATATCCTTTCCTTATTATTATGAAATTATATAGAATAGAAGCCTGGGCTTTCATTACATATTCAATAAAGTGGAGCCTTCCCCAGAGAATAATTAAATTATGATTACTATATCAATTTATCTATATGAAAGAACTAATGGAAGTAATTAATAAATTAAATTATTAGATGGATTACTTACAGTTCTTTTAATTAATAGAATACTATATCAAGATTATAAATTATGTAGGGATTATGAATATAATAAAAAAAGAAGAAAAGATTGACTCAATAAAAGAAAACGCAAGAGTTATTTTTAGGGGTGATTTTAGAACACCTACAAAAATATATCTATTAGCTACAAGTCTTGCGCTATTCTTATTCGAAATGTATATAGCTTATTTTGGCATATTGGATCCCTTAAAACAAGTTAGTTTTTATGCAACATTTATTCTCTCCATAGGATTTATTCTTTTTCCCTTTTCTAAAGAGAGGAGGCCTAAGGGGAAATGTCTTACTTTTGATAATGCTCTAACAATAATTGGTATTTGTCTGCCACTCTATATAATTATTTTTCATGATAGTATTTTGTTGCGTTATGGATATATTACATTATTAGAAACTATTATGGCCTATGTTCTAGTTTTTATCTTTATGGAGTTAGGAAGAAGAACCTTTGGGCCGATTCTTCCAATAATTACTGTTTTCTTTTTACTTTATGCCATATTTGGTAAGGTAATACCCGGACCAATAAGGCACAGTGGCATTAATATTAAATATCTAGCTAGTTCTTTATACACAACAACTCAGGGAATTTGGGGACTACCTATGATTGTAACTTCTAAATATATTTATCTCTTTATTTTTTTAGGAACATTAAGTGTAGTTTCTGGCTGTGGCGAATTGATTATAAAAAGTGCTAAGTCACTAGCCGGAAAATCAAGTGGCGGACCGGCAAAAATAGCTGTAATAGCGAGTGGATTTTTCGGTTCTATCTCTGGGAGTTCAGTTGCCAACATAGTAACCACAGGTTCTTTTACGATTCCCATGATGAAAAAACTTGGCTTTTCTCCGCATTTTGCCGGGGCTGTGGAGGCAGTTGCTTCAACGGGTGGAGTTATTATGCCACCAGTAATGGGTGCAGTTGCCTTTATCATGGCAGAACTAATGAATGTAAGCTATTTTGATGTAGTTAAGGCAGCCCTGATACCGGCAATTCTTTATTTTTTCTCAGTATTTTGGATAATTCATTTAAGAGCAAACAAGTTAGGTATAAAGGGCTTGGAAAGTTCTGGTGTTCCAAAATTTTTTATTACTTTGAAAAGTGAAGGGTACTTGTTTTTGCCCATGTTAGTATTAATATATTTTTTATTATTTAAAAGAATGAGTCCACAGATTAGTGCTTTTTGGGCTATAATAACGATGTTGATTATTTATATATTAAAAAATTTAAAAGAAGAAAAAAGCATTATCATTAATAATTTATTGAATTGTATATTGAAAAGTGCGAAAATAGCAGTTAGTTTATCTGCAGCTGTAGCCATGGCAGGAATAATCATGAATGTCGTTCTTATAACTGGTTTATCTTTACGTATTTCTAATATCATTATTTCTTTTGCTAATGAAAACACAATCTTAATTTTGGGTCTAACAATGATCACTTCTTTAATCTTAGGAATGGGCGTGACCGCAAGTGTTGCATATATTGTCCCTTCTATTCTGGTAGTCCCAGTTCTGGTTAAAAGTGGTATTCTGCCAATGGCAGCTAATCTTTTTGTGTTTTACTTTGCCGTTATTTCTTACATTACTCCACCTGTGGCAATTTCTTCTTATGCTGCAGCTGGCATTGCAAATGCTGATATGTTTAAAACTTCTTATGAAGCTGTTAAAATTGGATTAATAGGGTTTATTATACCCTTTATGTTTATATATAATCCCTCTTTAATCATGGTGGGCTCACCTTTTAAAATCCTTACATCAATTGTTTCCGCATGTATCGGTGTAATATTATTAGGAATAAGTATGGAAGGATTTGCTTTGATGAAGGTCGGTATAATTGGACGGGTTCTAAGTTTCATTGGGGCTATCTTATTGATTGGTGGAGAGTACACTACAGATATTTTTGGCATAATAATACTACTACTAATTTATGTTACTCAAAAATATAAAATATATAAATATAAAGAAAAGGATTGGAGCATCTTGAGATAATTTTGGAAAAAATATCCAAAAATAATTAAGTTTTTTATATCCATACTCTTTGGCCTAAAAGACATGAAATAATGTAGGTCATAAGATTGAGTCTTAGTATTGCCAATATATTGCCTTTGCCCTTTGATCAAAGAACAGTTTAGAAGGCATGGACTATATCCTTAATTTACTGAGGATAACAGTAGATCAAGAGCATTATTATTAATTGATTACTTTCTCAATAATTAATAATTGCTGTTGCCGTTCAATAGAACAGCAGTTAGGTAGGGAGAAATATAGATGGATTTAGAAGGAAAAAAACTGTTAATTTTAGGAGGAACATATCCTTCCTGTGAGATTATAAAGCAGGCAAAGAAGCAGGGTATTTATGTCTTGGTAACTGACTATCTAGAAGAATCTCCTGGGAAAAAGATTGCCGATAAGAGTTTCATGGTCAGTGCAACAGATGTGGAGGCAGTAGTAAAGTTGATAAAAGAGGAAAAAATTGATGGCGTGTTGAATTTATTTACTGAATCATTGACAGCCTATTATCAATCCATTTGTGAAAAAGCCGGTATACCTTGTTATACCACGAAAGAGCAAGTGGACATATTAAATAATAAGATGAGGTTCAAAGAACTTTGTCGCACGTTTGATGTGCCTGTAGTAGAAGATTATAAAATAAACTATCCATTTACATTACAAGACATAAAATATATTTCTTATCCAGTGTTAATAAAACCAGTTGATAGTAGTGGTGGTAGGGGAATACATATTTGTAAGAGCCCTAATGAATTGCTAAATAATTATGAAAAGTCTCTTTCTTTCTCTTCCAGTAAAAAAGTGCTTGTTGAAAGATATATGGCTGCAAAAGAAGCAAACATTGATTATATTATTCAAAATGGTGAAATTTGTCTATGTGCTATGTCAGATAGGTATATTAGAAATATGTATGATGGAATGATTCCACTACCCGTTGCTCATAGTTTTCCGTCTAAACATTTAAAAAGATATCAAGAAACTCTGAATTCAAAGGTTATAGCAATGTTTAAATCTATTGGTTTGAAAAATGGATATTTGTTTATCCAATCTTTTGTGGAAAATGGAAATTTTGTATTTCACGAGATGGGTTTTCGATTATCAGCTGCCATGGAACATAAGATTATTTCAAAACTGAATGGAATCAATTTAATAGAAATGATGATAAATCAAGCGTTAACGGGAACAATGTATGAAAAATCCAATAAACCATTAGTAAATCCCAATTATCAAGAATGGGGATGTAATCTCCAATATTTAGTGAAACCAGGGAAGATCGGCAGCATTGTGGGTGTAGATGAGGTAAATTCATTAGAGAGAGTAATCGATGTTATTCTCAATTATAGCGAGGGAGATGTTATACCTGAATCAGCTATCGGAACAGTAATACAAGTAGTATTAAGAGTCCTTGCCACTGTTAAAACGAAAAAAGAAATAGCAAAATTGATGGATAAGATACATGGTTTTATAAAAGTATACTCTGTAAATGGTGACAACATGCTTCTTGATGTGTTTGATACAAATGAGCTATTTGATTAGGAAGTGAAGTAGGGGAAGAGGTATTTATAAAAGCTCTTCAGATAAAAGGGAATCAGTATTATTTACAGTTGAGGGAGGAGGGTTGGCAGTGGATTAATTGAGCAGCTATTTCAAGAGACTGAGATAGAATTTTAAACCGATTTCCAATGAAAAAATTATGTTTTGCTTTTTTCTTGTAAACAAAGCAGATTGTGTCAGTGCAAATGAAAAACAGGGAATATACAATTGGAAAAAAGTGAATGGCGAAATTCAATGTGCATTCATAATTTCTTCAGAAGAAGAATTGTAAGAAAGGTGTGAAGCAATGTGTCTGATTTAAAAGGAAAAAAATTATTACTTCTAGGAGGAATAAGACTTACTACTAATATTGTAAAGAGAGCACAGGAACTTGGTGTATATGTTATCGTAACGGATTATTTGATAGATTCCCCAGCAAAACAGATTGCTAATGAAAGCTATTTAATTAGTACCACAGATATTGATGCAATTGTAGATCTGGCAAAGAAGTTGAAAGTTGACGGTGTATTCACTGCGTATATAGATTCGATGCTGCTATATTGCCAGAAGGCCTGTGAAAAATTAAACCTTCCTTTTTATGCAACTTCAGAACAAATTGATATAATGACTAATAAGGATAAATTCAAAAAAATTTGTATTGCACATAGGCTACAAGTAGTTAAAGAATATGAGCTAAGTCATCAAATCAATGAAAAAGAGATTTCTGACATTCAATATCCTGTAGTTGTTAAACCAGCTGATTCTTCTGGTGGAAAGGGTATATTCATTTGTTATACGGAAAAAGAGCTTCGAGAGAAATACCCTGAGTCCTTAGGTTTTTCTAAAAGGAAAAAAGTCCTAGTTGAGGAATACATGACCGGTGAACAGGTTCAGATATTTTATACGATGCAAGACGGATATGTGAGTTTATCAGCCATGTCTGATCGTTATACCAATAAAGAACAAAGAGGGTTTGCACCAATTCCGACAGCACATATTTTCCCTTCTAAACATTTGGCTACTTTTAAAAATACCGACCATCAAAAGGTGGTAAACTTGATTAAGTCAATGAAGATAAAGAATGGTGTGTTATTTATTCAAGCTTTTATGCATCAAGGAAGAGTATGTATTCATGAAATGGGTTTTAGAAATGCAGGAAGTCAAGCTCATAAAATAATCAAGGAATTAAATGGTATTGATACTGTTGAGATGATGATAAGACATTCCCTTACCGGGGAAATGAAAGGGCAAAACATTAAAGATCTGGAGAGGCCTGAATTTGATAGTTGGGCATGTAGGCTTTATACAATTGCCCGAAAAGGGAAAATAGCGAAAATTAAAGGGTTTAATAAAATCATTAGACTTACAGAAGTATTTGATATAACTCATCGTCATGATGAGGGCAATACCATCACTCAAATCGGCACTTCTGACCAGTTAGTAAGTACAATATTTATTAAAGCGGAAACCAAAAGTCAGTTGGCAAGAGTGATCGAAGAAATCAATGCAACGATTAAAGTTGAGGATGAAAAGGGTGAAAATATGCTTTTGCAAACTTTTAATCCATATTCGTTTTAATTGTTTTTCTAATCAATAAGGGAAAAGTTTATATTAATATTATTCTTTCTAATATAATTGGAGGTTTAATTGAAAATTACCAGTGTCAGAACAATAAAAATAGACAGATGCTTATATGTTCAGGTAGAAACTGATAATGGAATTATTGGAGTTGGAGAATCCGGTGCATGGGCTTTTCTAGAAGCTTCTGAAGCTGTAATCAAAATATTCAGAGAATATTTAATAGGTAAGGATCCTCTTCAAATAGAGCACCATTGGCAATATATGTATCGTTGTTTTCATTTTCGGGGGGCTGCAATAATGGGGGCGATTAGTGCTATAGATATTGCCTTATGGGATATAGAGGGAAAATTTTTTAATACACCTGTATATCAGTTATTAGGTGGAAAGTGTCGAAATAAAGCTCGGGTTTATCTCCATGTATTTGGTAAGACTAAAGAGGAATTGATAAGGAGTTGTATTTCAGCAAAAGAAAGGGGATATACTGCTGTTGGGCACTTGAATCCTTTTTTAGACGAACCCAGATCCAAGCCTTTTTTTAAAACTCATTTTTCAAAGATACAAGATGCTATCGACACAATTAGGCACTGTAGAGAAGCAGTTGGAAGTGAATTGGATTTATGTGTAGAAATTCACCGGCGTTTAAAACCTTCGGAAGCTATTACATTAGCCAGGGGTATTGAAGAATATAGACCTCTTTTTTTTGAAGATCCTATACCCCCAGATAATTTTGATGCTCTGGAATTTGTTGCCAATAAAATCAATATTCCTATTGCTACTGGAGAACGATTGCATACTATTTATGAGTTTGAAATGCTTTTAAAAAGAGGGGCAGTTCAATATATCCGTCCTGATATATGTCTAGCAGGAGGCATTACACATTGTAAGAAAATAGCTGCTCTGGCAGAAGCCTACTATGTAGATGTAGTTCCCCATAATCCGTTAGGTCCTGTAAGTTTAGCTGCCTGTATACAAGTAGCAGCAGCTATTCCTAATTTTGCCCTTCAGGAATATCCAGAAGGGGGATTATATATACCTGCTGGTGGAGTTTTTGGCGATAATAGACCGGCAAAGATGGAAATTGTTAAGGACTTCATTGAAGTGCAAAATGGTTATATTATTATACCTGATAAACCTGGCATTGGAGTAGAGTTATTGGATGATGCTGAAAGAAAATATCCTTTTAAACAGCGTCCACTCGAAGCACGCTTACACGAAGATGGATCAGTAATCGATCAGTAATATAATATATTACTTGTATTTTGATACATAATAGTTATACAAATCATCAAAGATAAAGGAGGTGTATTAGTATGTAGCTTAATTAGTTTATGTTTAAATTGATCGATTGTCAAAATAAAATAATATTAACTAAGGAGTAATTACAATGAAAAAGATGATTTTAATAGTATTAATTGCTATCTTTTCTTTGTCAAGTTTTATTACAAGCTTTGCGCTAGACCAAGATCAGGCTATGAATTTTACCTTTCACGCAGGCAGCATTGGAGGTACTTACTTTATAATGGGAGCAGCTTTTACAGATGCATTTGAAGAGTTTATAGAAGGTTTAAATATAACGGTTGTTCCTGGCGGGAGTTTTACCAATGCCGTAAATGTAGGTACAAAAGGTTCAAGAGATATGGCAATTTGTTATATGCCAACCGCTGAAGAAGCTTATGAAGGTAAAGGTGAATTTGCCAAGGTAGGATATGATGAGGGATTCAAAAATCTTAGAGGTTTAACAAATATAGGATATGGTGGTGTCAGCCACTGGGTATTAAGATCAAATGTTGTTCCTGAAGGCATAAGGACTTTAGGTGAGTTTTTAGAAAACAAACCCGGCATCAAGGTCAGTGTAGGTAGTCGAGGCACTGGAGGAGAAATTGCTGCTAGAATGATTCTGGGATACTATGGTGTGACTTATGAGGATATTAAAAATTGGGGAGGCAATGTATCATTTACTGACTATTCAGACGCTCTTGCTGCGATAAAAGATGGTCATTTAGATGGATTGTGGAATAGTTTTCCTGTCTATCATCCTGGCATAACAGAGCTTGCAAGCCAAAGAGATATTGAATTACTATCAGTTGATGAGGAAGTTTTGGAAATAATGGAAAAAAAACATAACAGACCTCCGGAAACGGTACCGGCTGGGGCATACCCGGGTGTAGATTATAGCTGGACCTCTCCCATAGAAAAAAATATGCTCATCGTTCATAAAGACCTTGAAGACGATATTGCTTATGAAATGACTAAAATTATTTTAGAAAATAAAGAAAGATGGGAAAGAGCTTTTATCGGAATGAAAGCATTTGAACCTTCGGTAGGATGGGAAATCACCATTCCTCTTCATCCGGGAGCAGAAAAAGCCTTTAGAGAATTAGGTTATATAAAATAATGAGACTGTAGATTTCGTTTATAATGGATCTGACACAATAAAAAATCATCGTATTTATATTATCTTTTATCTCCTGATCTGATGGAATCGTGGGATGTATTAGAATGAATGATAGTAATAATAGTAAAGAAACTGAAAGATTGTTAAAAAAGGATGTCTCAGGTAAATATTTAGGAAAACAAAGGAAATTAAAAGGTTATGATGGTACTTTTATCTCGATTGTTGCTATATCAATGACGGTCTATCATGCTTGGGCTCTAGTAACAGGAATGCCAGAACCGCTTAGGTTTAGGCCTATTCACGTTGCTTTTGCTCTCATACTGGTATTTGGGCTGTATCCTTTAAATTCTCATGCTTCAAAAGATCGGATTCCTTGGTATGATATTTTAATAATAATAGGTATTTTTATTGCTACTGCATATCTACAAATTGATTTTGATCGAATTGTATATAGATATGCTTTCTTAAGTCCAGTTGAAATATTAGATTATTTTTTTGCAGCAGTTCTTGTTTTAAGCGTACTTGAAGCTGTTCGTCGTTCTTTTGGTCTTGCGTTAAGTTTAGTAGCAGTAGTAGTTATGATTCATGGATTGTTTGGACAGTATTTCCCAGGAATTTTTAGGCATACCGGAGTGAGCCTAACTCGACTTACAGACCAATTATTTCTTATACCTTCAGGAATTTTTGGAAGAGTGACAGCAGTTTCATCCACTTATGTTTTTGGCTTTATATTGCTGGGAGCATTCTTAATTGCTGCAGGCGGAGATGATTTCTTTATGTTATTGGCCTCTACAGCGACTAAAAAATTAAGAGGAGGACCGGCAAAATCCTCAGTAATTGGGAGTGCTCTATTTGGAATGGTTTCAGGCAGTACTGTTTCAAATGTATATACTACAGGCACAATAACTATACCATTAATGATAAAAAGTGGATTTAAGGATTATTTTGCAGGGGCAGTTGAGGCTGCAGCTTCAACTGTTGGACAATGGATGCCTCCAGCCATGGGAAGTTCTGCATTCCTCATTGCTGAATATACAGGATTAGGATATGTAAGGGTAATGGCAGCCTCTTTTCTTCCTGCCACTCTTTATGTATTATCTGTCTATTCCAGTGTTCATTTTAGAACTATTTCTCAAAATATTGGAACCTATATTGATTCCCGTTTAAAATCTTTTTCTGTAAAAAAAATAATGCTTACCTGGGGTCATCTGTTATTACCTGTAATATTGCTATTATCATTGTTACTGCGTGGGTACAGTGCTTACTTTTCTGCTTTATTATCCACAGGAGCCCTTATAGTTATCAGTTTTATTAAGAAAGAAACAAGATTCAATTTAAAGATTGCTTTAAATGCGCTAGAAAGTACTGGCTATAAAATGTGTTCTATAGCTTCAGCTTTAATATGTGCTTCAATTATATTAGGTGTTTTGGAATTATCTGGTTTGCCACTTAAGTTTACTGCAATTATTATTCGATTATCTGGAGGTAATTTACTATCCGCGTTATTATTAATAATGATTTCTTCAATTTTTTTGGGTATGGGGCTTCCAACAGCAGCAGCTTATGTTATAACTATGATTTTTGGTGTACCTGCATTGATGGAACTTGGAGTAAGTAGATTAGCTGGGCATATGTTTGTATTCTATTTTGCTACCTTATCTAGCATAACTCCACCAGTTTGCATGGCTTCTTTTGCCGCCGCTGCCGTATCAGGTGCGCCAGCGATGAAAGTTGGATTTGAAGGTGTTAAGCTTGCTATTGTTGCATATTTGATACCATTTGCGGTGGTTTATAGACCTCATCTTATGATGGAAGGTACAGCCATTCAGGTAATCATAGCTTATATTATTACTGCTATAGCTGCGATTTCCTTGTCTTCTGTTGCTCAAAATGTATTATTTGAAAGGTTGATATGGGTAGAACGATTATTACTATTAATAGGTAGTATAGTTTTGGTAATTCAACCAAGCATTAACGTTTCCATTGTGGGATTCTTTTGTGTGATTATAGGTTTTATGATTCATCTAACAAGGACCAAATTAAAATCAAGAAAGAATACTATTAATAAAAATAGATAGTAAAAATGTTACATAAACTAGTCAAAATTATTTTAAAGAATATAAATTCTGAATTATAGAGCTCGCCTAAAACTATACATCAGAGATTTTACAAAATGAATGTTTCTAAAAAAATTTACTCATAATCATTAATTTCAAGCGTAACCACCATTTGAAAGTAGTAAAATTTATGATTTAAAGAAGTTATTACGCTGGATTATTTTCAAATAAAAATTTAATTATTTATCATGATGGTATTATTCTTAACAACTCCAAATTTAGAAGTGAAGAAAAATCTGGAGAAATTTTTAAGGAATATATGAGCATAATTTCTTGTAGAATAACTTATTGCTATGTTGAAAAATCAAGATCGCATTATAGAAATTTGCAAGACTTCAGGAAGGACAAATTACATAAATCAAATCGGTGAGGCTGAACTTTACGATAAAGAGGGGTTTTTGAAAAAAGGGATAAAACTAAAATTTATAGAAACTGAAAGTTTTGAGTATGATTAGTTTGATCATACCTTTGTCCCTAAGTTTTCAACCATTGAGATTATAATATTCAATTTAAAAAATAAGCTAAAAAAAATTCTAGAATATTATCCAACATTATAAGGATGTGATGGTTACTTACTTCAATACAATTCCTATCCTGAAATAAGAGGAGGTCAATTCAAATGAAAGGAATAAGCAAGAATGACAGAGGCTATCTCAAAATTTTTCTGATTATCTTATTATTTGCTATTTTATCCGGCTGTAATGGAACCAACCCAGTCATCCACTCCTTTTTTGCCAGTCCATCAACCATTGTAGCAGGGGATAGTGCCACTTTAAGTTGGACCGTTACCGATGCTGACAGTGTCACCATTGATTATGGCATAGGCACACTGTCCCTTTAACCGGAACAACTACCGTTAATCCTACCACAGATACCGCCTATACCCTGATCGCAACGAAAGGAAAACAAGGGGATGGTTCTTTGTTTGACATCACTCCAATACTACTGTGAACTATTATTGAGATAATTTTTATGCCAAGAATAGCCAGAATTAAAAGTAAAAGTAAAATCTATCACATCATGACAAGAGGCATCAATCAGCAGAATATCTTCTCCGTTGATGAAGATGATGAAAAATTTATGGCCATTCTTTCTAAGTACCATAAAAAAAGTGAATATGAAATCTATGTCTATTTCCTGACTGTGTTGAGATACATCCACCAAAATCCCCTAAAAGCAGGATTAACTGATGATATTGCCTCCTGTCAATGGAGTAGTTATAATGAATATATTAACCAACCGAAGATAGTCAATATCGCATTTGCCCTTAAAATGTTCCACCAAGAAAGGGATAAAGCGATAGAAAGATTCAAACGGTTTAACCAAGAATCAAACAATGATCAATGTCTTGAGATGCCCACAAAAAGAGAGACTCTATCCGATAAAGAGATAAGGCATTTAGTATTAGGTAAATATCATATAGAATTAGTCACCCTGCAAAATGCGCCTACAATAATACAAGACAAGGTTTTAAAATATCTAAAAGAAATGGATGTGTGCTCTTTAAGGCAGGTATCCAGATTGACCGGATTGACAGTCAATAAGATCTTTAAAATGTAAAACAGAAAACCGTCCCTTTGTTTTTTGTAACAATGCATCTCACCAGAGTCAAGAGACAGGTTAGGTCTTGAAATATAAGAAAAAATAAGATGACATGTTTTATCCCATAACCGGGTCATTACCTATCTAATTTCTCGGAAAACTTTGTCATATCACCTCCCCTAAGAAATGCCAATTGGCGTGCATGATACCAATAGTGATGAGTGACTACTTGACACCAGGGTATATATGATAGTAGATTAAGTTTAATAGAATCTATGAGAGATAAAAAAATATCCTGAAATTTGATTGATGTGTGAATAATAATTATTATAGATATAATGATAAAGAGTATCGTTCCAGATTCAAAATAAAATCAATAAAAGGAGTAATAGATTATGGAATTTCAAGAATTGATTCAGAAAAGATATAGCGTACGAGCCTATAAACCGGATGATATACCAACCAATATAATCGATAAGGTTTTAGAAGCAGCAAGACTGGCTCCGACAGCAGCCAACAGGCAGAGTTTTAGACTTTTTGTCATCAAAACTGCAGGCTTTAAAGATGAATTAAGAAAAATATACCATAGGGAATGGTTTGTTCAAACTCCTTATGTTATAGGGATATGCGGAATTCCGGAAGGAAATTGGGTTCGCCGGGATGGAAGGAATTATGTTGATGTGGATTCTGCTATTGTCATGGATCATATCGTTCTCTCTGCAACAGATTTGGGACTTGGCACTTGTTGGGTAGGGGCCTTTGATCCGGATGCGGCACGGAAATTCCTTGATCTCCCTCAAGATATGGAACCCATTGCTTTTACGCCGATAGGCTATCCGGCAGATAATCCGGGAATAAAAAAACGCAAATCCATCGATGAATTGGTTCGTTACATGAGATAAAGATTTCTTTCTCACAAACAGGGGACAGTTTAAATATTAGAATCGCCTCAATTTAGCAGGTGTAAACTTAAACGGTGCAATGGTCATTGTAGATAATTGTAGATTTGATGGATGAGAGGAGACAATAATGAAGCAGTGGTATGAGTCATTGTTTGAAAATTATGCGCAGAAATATGATAAGGAATGTTTTGTTCAAGGAACCCTTGGGGAATGCGACTTTATTGAACAAGAGCTAAATAATAATAAAAATACAAGAATCATTGATATCGGGTGTGGAACGGGAAGGCATTCGGTTGAGTTATCGAAACGAGGCTATAGAGTGACAGGAATTGATTTGTCGGAATCTCAGCTTGCCAGAGCAAAGGAGAAAGCAAAACAGCTTAATCTGAAAATTGATTTTCAGCAATATGATGCCCGCAAGCTTCCTTTTGACGGTGAATTTGATGCCGCCATAATGCTTTGTGAAGGCGGTTTCCCTTTGATGGAGACTGATGAAATGAATTTCGAAATTCTTAAAAATGTGACAAGGGCATTAAAAAATCCAGGGAAATTAATATTTACCAC
>JAFGSC010000046.1 GCA_016934875.1 Candidatus Atribacteria bacterium | reverse complement strand
CTGAAGCAATAAGCTCCAGCGTATATTTTTGTCGATGATCCTCTTTTTGAATTAAATCATATATTTCCTGATCAACTTGATTTAAGTCCAAAGCCTTCCCTCCTTTTATGTTTTAGGGAAAGTCTTATCTTTCCCAATCTTAGATACCGTTATTCATCAAGATAATTCGAAACCGTTAATTCCTTTGGCAATTGCGTTAGGATTTGGCATCCATCCTCGGTCACCACAACCGTATCTTCAATTCGAACCCCACCAATATGGGGAATGTATATACCCGGCTCAATCGTAACAACCATCCCCGGTTTCAATACGGTCTGATCATAGGGGCTCAGATAAGGCATCTCATGGATATCCAAGCCAACCCCATGCCCCAAGGAATGACTGAAATAAGACCCATAGCCGCTTTCTCCAATGAGATCTCGGGCAAAACGATCAAGATCACAACATTTTTGACCAGCCTTAACCTTACCCAACGTTTCGATCTGTGTTTGTTTAATCACCTCGAAAATCTTTTTTTGCTCTTGGCTTGGAGTACCCAAAAGGACTGAACGGGTGCAATCCGAATGGTACATTTCATAGATGCAACCAAAATCGATGATGATGAGCTCATTTTGGTTGATCTTCTTTTCAGTGGGTCTTCCGTGAATAAAAATACCTCTTTCCCCAGAAGTTACAATCAAGTCAAAGGCTTCTTTCTTTGCACCGTTTATTCGCATATTATAATTCAATTGGGCAGCAATGGCAAGTTCTGATATCCCTTCTTTTAAAAAACTCATGGTTTGTCTAAAAGAATCAGTTGCGATCTGAGCTGATTTTTTCATCACTTCAATTTCCGCTGAATCCTTGAGCATTCGCATTTTTTCAATCAACTCATGCAAAGGATAAAATTCCATTTCCTTCATAAGGCTGATGTATTTCAAATATGAACTCACCTGCAGGGACTCTGGTTCGTAGCCGATTACTTTGGTTCCTAATTGGTTTACCAATTCACGTATGGTTTCGGTTTGAGCATCACGCATTTTTGAGTTTTGGGTTATGATTTGACAATTTTTTGCTTCCTGATTTGCCTGCTCGGTGTATCTTGAATCAGTAATGAGGTAATTTTTACCAGGCGTTGAAAGCAGGATTCCTTCTCCTGTAAATCCGGAAAGGTAAAAAACATTTTTGGGATTCGTTACCAAAAATAAAGATAGCTCTTTGCCGCTCTTTTCAATTTCCTCCCACAATTTCTTGGTTCTTTGCTCTATCAAGGTGCAATGACCTCTCCTTCTAAATGAATGATAAGCTTATTATAACGAGTTCTTTTCTCTATTTGCAAATTTATTCAAAGTGAGTCGTCATGGTTAATCCCGTTTAGCCGATCTTTTCCCCTTCCAGCCGGTAGGGATATGCCTTGGTAATTTTAACGTTGACCCAATTCCCTACATCCTGGTTTTCTGCATTGAACAGTACGATATCTCCGTCAATTTCAGGCGCTTCTGCACATGATCGTCCTCTAAAGATCTTTTTCTTTCTTCCCGATACTCCGTCAACCAAGACCTGGACCTCTTTCCCGATTCGGTTTGATTGGTGTGCTAAAGATATCTTCTGCTGCAATTTCATCAATTCTTTTAACCGTTCCTTCTTGATCTTTTCTGAAACATGGTTCTCCAATTTGCTTGCGGCACACTCTGCTTCATTGTAAAACGGAAAAGCACCCATTCTTTCAAAACGAAATTCACTCACGAAATCAAATAGTTCCTGAAAATCATGGTCTGTTTCACCGGGAAATCCTACAATGAAAGTGGTCCTCAAGGTTAAACCAGCTATTTTGTCTCTTAGTTTCTCTAAAAGACCGATGACTTCTTTTTTTTGAATCCTGCGATTCATACTTTTTAAAATCTTATCGCTGATATGCTGCAAAGGTAAATCAAGATAAGGACAAATTACCGGATTTTGGGCAATGATGTCAATCAATTCGTTGTCATAACTTGCCGGATGGGTATATAATATCCTGATTTTCTGGTCATCATTCCAGGGTAATTGAAGCATTTCTTTCAGTAAAACTGCCAGTGAAGGCTTCCCATACAAATCGACTCCATAGTACGTTGTGTCTTCGGCAATCAGAATGATTTCCTTGATGGAATAATTCCTGTGAAGATTTTCTACTTCTGCCAAGATCGATGGAATACTTCTGCTTCGATACCGGCCTTTGATTTTTGGAATCAGGCAATAAGTACAAGCGTTATTGCATCCTTCCGCAATTTTGAGATAAGCATAATGACCGGGAGTCATGAGGAAGCGCGGAGAGTTATGGTTGTAAATAAGGCAGGGATGTTGAGTGACTGCAAATATTTTGCTTTCGTGGCTAAGTTTTTCAACAATCCGATCTACCTGTTCAATCTGATCAACTCCGATAAAAGCATCGACTTCCGGGAGCGATTCTTCCAATTCCTGCCGGGAATATCGTTGAGGTAAACAGCCAGATACAATAATATATTTTACCAAGCCTTTTTCTTTGAGTTTGGCAGCCCGTAGAATGGCATCGATGGATTCTTCAACTGCCGGTTTAATAAAACTGCAGGTATTGATAATGACAATATCTGATCCCTCTATTTGATTTGTCAGGGCATGATTTTTCTCTAAAAGACAACCACCAATAACTTCGCTATCCACGAAATTCTTTGGACAACCCAAAGATTGAATGCTGACACGCATAACTATTCATTCCTGCTATTCTATGAAAAGATCATTAGACACTTTAGACATGGGGATATT
>JAFGSC010000319.1 GCA_016934875.1 Candidatus Atribacteria bacterium | reverse complement strand
TTGTATTACTTTCAAGTGGTGTTTACACTTTGTGTTCTTTCCTATAGAGAATAATACTATCTATAAGGGTAAAGGTAAAGTATATTTCCGCTTACCATTAAGGAATTTCTGATAAGGTATTTTACCCTTTAACCTGTACCCTTGATTCGTTCTTTTAAAATTATAATCAGTGATAAACTGATCCAGAGCATCCTGTAATTCGGATAAAGAAGAATATACTTTTTTCATCATAGCAATCTGGTAGAATTCTTCCAGTAAGGTACGATTGAATCTTTCTACTATCCCATTACTCTGAGGTGTTCTTGGTTTAATCCTGGTATGCCTAATACCTTGTGTTTCTAAGTATTTCTCAAATTCATGTTTGCCATTTACCCAATGAGTGGTATATTCCTTGCCGTTATCGGTTAAGATTCTATCCAAGGGTATATTAAATTGTCTATAGACTGGTAATACTTTAGTCTTCAAGAAATGAATAGCACTTAAAGCCGTCTTATCCGTATAGATTTTAGCAAAGCCGAAGCCCGCATAAGCATCTATGCCGGTTTGTTGATAGATTCTACCCAGTCCTTTAATGGTACCGACATAGAAGGTATCCTGACAGAAAAGATAACCGGGATAATAGGCACTGATAGGTACCTTCTGTCTCTTTTCTATTTCTCTTAGATATCTTTCAGTGACCACCGGGTTATCGGATTTCTCTTGGGCATAGAAGAGCCGATCAAGACGACGATTCAAACTTTTTCTTTTTAAGACGTTGTAGACACCGGTATCACTGATCTTAATCTCTTGCTGGCCTAGTTCATTGGCAATTCTCTTTGGTCCATGAGTCGGATATTCTATAATATAGTTGAGGAGGATCTTTTCTTTATCCGGTTTTATTCTATTAGGCATCCGGGGTTTAGCCTTCTCCCTATTTTGTAGTCCTAGATAGCCTAATTTGCTGAACCCTTTTAACCACTTGTAATAGACAGTTCTGGATATATTAAATTCTCTACAGCTATAAGTAACATTATTGTGTTTTCGTGCATGTTGCAGTACACTATACTTGAAACTAACTAGAAAATCATCTTTGGTCATGTGTGCTGTTCTCCTCCCTATTTTTGAATATTATGGTTATTAATATTCTATAGGAAAGATCACATGCATGACCACTTTTATTTTAAGTGAATTGTAAACACTACTCGAACTTAGTATAATTAATATATTTTCAAAAATTATGAATATTATTTAATCTTCACAAATTATAGAAATAGTCAATATTAGGGAGAAAATGAGAGCATCTCACTTTTACAGAAAAATTGGGATTGCCTCGGAATAAAGATGCAAATATTTACATTAGATAAAATTTTCATAAATATTTAAATAATATTAACCAAAAAGAATAACAAAGGAACCCAAATAATTAAGCATAATGTGGTAAATATCCAGCAGGAATTAGCTAAATCTAGGTTCAAACCATACTGTGAGGGAGGAATTAAAGCATGAAACGCTACGGGAGCAGAGGAAAGAATAAGAATCACTTTCAGGGGTAAACCATCATTGATTTGATGATAACCCATGAAATAACCAATTGAAACCATAAGCGCTGGTACAATTAAAAATTTAATTCCGGAAATTATAATCGATTCCTTTAAATAATTTCTCACTTTATCAAACTTCGTAGAAAGACCAATGGAAATAAGTAACAAGATAGTATAGGTTGGGACAAAAATAGCAATGATCGAACTATAAATTGCCGGTCTTTTTAATCCTGATGCATTTAAACCCAATCCAATCGTAATGGAAGTAAAGAGAACCAGAATAAAAGGATCTTTTAAGATATTTTTAAGATTAAAAACTTTTTTATCGTTCTGAGTTTCTTTAATCGAATAATATTTAGCAATAGGAAAACCTATTGCGTAATAAGCAATTCGTAAAATGAGAGTATATAGAGGAACCAAGGCATACCCTTGTTCTCCCAAAAAAAGAAAACAGACCAAACCTCCAATACTGACAACGTTACTAAAAAATCCGCAACAAAAAAAGGAGCCGGTATCTTTATTGTTCATGTGAATTGATTTAGCAAATAATAAAGCGATAATACCACCTAAAATAAGATTCAAAATACCTAAAAGTGGGAAAAATAACAATTCTAACTGATGAAAATCCATTGCCCAGTAAACCCCAATAAAAACGATGGAAACAAAAAATAATATTGCTAATTTCTGAAGAAACTTTCTTACTTTTACTAAAGAAACTCCTATCTTTAATTTGCCTTTTTTGACCAAAATCTGCACTAGGTACCCTATTAGTATTCCCAAAAAAATAATCAAAAAAGAACGAATGAGTTGCTCAATCAACAACAATTACCCCCTTCACATAATGACATTATGCGACCATAATTGCAGTATCCTGAAAATGAAAACCGCGATACATATATATTGCCAATGGTGTTCTATTTTACGTGGGTCCTTTCCAATTAAGTACGCAGCAAATGTCTTTACTACCTCGGCTGATGCATCAAGAAATTCTCAGGAACTAGATTTTTCAACGCCAGCTACACCTGCATCCGCATGTATCTCAGCAAATGAAAACTATTGGCTGTAATTATTTGAATATCTGTGATTTTCAATAAAATCTTCTTATTAAATTCTTAATTAGCAATTACATTTATTCTAATTACCATCTTATTGCCATATCTGTCTTAATGCTATATTTTTATCTAAAATATTTTTTTGATAACATCTTCATTCTTTAAGTAGATCTCTTTCCACGCCGGCTAAATGATGATACACTTGCTTGCGAGCATTTTTACTATCCTTTCAAAGCTCAATCAGTATTGTCTAAGAATGAAGAAAATGATCCCAGTTAACCTAGAATTAAATAAATATTATGTACTTAATTCTTTCTATTCTATCTGGGGAAGAACAGTATTTCCCGAGAGAATGATATAACTCATAAAATCATGGCCATGTTTTTCACGAACGAGATTGACTGCTTGTTCAATATTCTCAGCATAGGTCATGAATAATTTATTAACCTGCCTCTTATTAAGGGAAGAAACGAGAATGATGTCTACCTCTTTGGCAACCTTGGCAATTGCATATGCCTTATGCCCGCCTAAAACAAAACGTACCTTGAGCCGTTCTTCAATATCTTCAATTGACTGAGCTTCTTCAATCCATTTCTCAAAAATCGAATTGCCTAAACCTTCTCTGCATTCTGCTGCCAGAACAATCGTACCACCCGGATTCACTGCCTGAACGGCATTTTCCAAAGATTTTTGTGCCTGGTAGACATTGATATCTTTCGGATAACCTCCTGTACTGACAAAAACAACATCTGCTTTTTTTTGAATGGGAGCAAAATAAGTATTCCGGCAAATTTCTACACCTTCTGACCAGGATTTTTCCAATTCTCCGGCAACAACATCAATAATAATACCGTTTTCATCTGTAACAACATTTATATTAAAATCAACTCCAACGATTCTAGCTGCCTCTTTCATTTCATTGTGAACAGGATTATCAATAAGATTGCCAGTAAAAGAGTTGGGATGAATCATATTGGCATGATTCACTTCAATGGTTTCCCTTCCACAG
>JAFGSC010000045.1 GCA_016934875.1 Candidatus Atribacteria bacterium | reverse complement strand
TTAAAACTCTTAGACAAGCACTTTTATATTGTCTTCAATAGATGCCTTTTTCCCTTCAATTACAGCATCAGCTATAACAGAAGTCATTAACTTGATAGCCCTAATTGCATCATCGTTACCTGGAATGACAAAATCTATTTCTTCAGGATTACAATTCGTATCTACAACGGCAACGATAGGTATCGATAATTTTCTAGCTTCAGATACTGCAATTCTTTCTCTTTTTGGATCGATGATAAACAGAGCATCTGGCAATTTTTTCATTGTTTTAATGCCGCTTAGTAATCTTTCCAACTTTTCTTTTTCTCTTTTTAAGATAATGACTTCCTTTTTAGGCAAATAATTAAAAATTTCTCCTTTTTCCATTTCTTCTAATTGATAAAGCCTCTTCACTCTCTGGTTAATGGTATTAAAGTTTGTAAGTGTACCCCCAAGCCATCGATAATTAATGTAAGGCATACCACATTTCTCAGCTTCTGAACTAATTGACTCTTGAGCTTGTTTTTTTGTTCCTACGAACAAGACGGTTCCATTTTTGCTAGCAACTTCCCTTACAAAATTATATGCATCATCAATTAATTTAACTGTTTGCTGCAAATCAATGATGTAAATATTGTTCCTTTCGGTAAAAATATATGAGCGCATTCTGGGATCCCAGCGCCTTTTTTGATGTCCGAAGTGGACTCCAGATTCTAATAATTGCTTCATTGATACAACGCCCAAATGATCACTCTCCTTTTTTGTTTTTTAAATATTTTAAATAATTATTATTGATTACCTTTGTAAAACAATACATGATAAAAACCAAATTAGTATAACATAAATAAATCCCTTAATCAAGAAAAACATGCCCATCTTTTATAATGAAAGAATGTACATTATCCTTTATTGTTAAATCTTATAAAATATATTTACTCAAGTCCTCTTTTTGTAAAATATTTTCTAATCGATGTGCAACATATTTCTTGGTAATGATAATATTTCTCTTGCCAATTTTTGGAGCATTGAATGAAATGCGTTCCAGTAGCTTTTCTATTACGGTATAAAGTCTTCTAGCCCCAATATCCTCATTTTGCTCATTCACTGCCGCAGCAATCCTTGCTAATTCTTTTATAGCATCTTCCTGAAATATTAATTCAATTCCTTCTGTCTTTATAAGTGCTTGGTACTGTTTAATCAATGAATTATCCGGTTCAATTAATATTTTTTCAAAATCTTCCTGTTTTAGGTGATCAAGTTCTACTCTTAGAGGAAATCTACCCTGTAACTCAGGAATCAAGTCTGAAGGTTTTGATGAATTGAAAGCCCCTGCAGCAATAAAAAGAATATGGTCCGTCTTGACTGTACCATATTTTGTCATAACATTTGAACCCTCAACAATGGGTAATATGTCTCTTTGTACGCCACTTCTTGAAACATCAGGTCCGTAAGATTTTTCTTGCATGGCAATTTTATCGATCTCATCGATAAAAATAATCCCAAGCTCTTCAGTTCTCTTGATTGCTTCATTGCTCAGCTTATTCATGTCTATCATTTTTTCGATCTCATCTTCCATGAGAACTTTTCTTGCATCCCGGATCCTCATCTTTTGGCGCTTTTTCCTGGAAGGTAGCATTCTATCCATAATGTCTTTAAAGTTTATCCCAATACCTTCCATTCCCATATTGGAAAATAAATCTATTGAATATTGATTTTGCTCTTCAACTTCGATATCAATTATCTTATCTTCCAGAAGACCATTTCTGAGCCTTTCTCTTAATTTTTCTTTCGTTTTAACAAACCTTTCTTTCTGTTGCTGTTCTTCTTTTAATCTATGATTGCCTTCATCGAATAATTCTTGGTTAATCACTGTTCCAATTCCCTGATTATCTGTTGATAACTTTTTTCTTTCCTGAAAATCCTCTGGTGGTAAAGCTGGGAAAAGAGCCTGAAGCAACCTTTCTTCTACCCTCTCTTTTGCTTTCTCTCGTAAAGCTTCCATCGTTTCCTTTCGAATAAGTTGAACTGCTGCCTGCACCAAATCTCTAACCATAGAGTCAACATCTTTACCTACATAACCGACTTCAGTAAACTTAGTAGCCTCAACTTTAATAAAAGGGGCATTGACTAACTTAGCCAATCGCCTTGCTATTTCTGTTTTACCGACACCTGTAGGCCCTATCATAATAATATTCTTTGGAGTGACTTCATCAATCAACTTCTTGGGTAATTTTTTTCTCCTTATTCTATTTCTCAAAGCAATAGCAACGGTCTCTTTCGCCTGTCTTTGTCCTACGATATATTTGTCCAATTCTGCGACAATTTCTGAAGGTGTAAAACCTTTCAATTCGTTCTCCTTCCTAGTCGTTTCCAAGTATTTCTACTATTATATGGTCATTTGTGTATATACAAATAGAAGAGGCAATTTTTAAGGCTTCAAAGACTATGTCTGAAGCAGGCATCTTAGTAAATTGAAATAAAGCTTGTGCAGCTGCTAGAGCGTACTGCCCTCCTGAACCTATAGCAGTAATGGGTTTATCAGGTTCTATAATATCACCATTTCCTGAAATAGTAAACATATCCTGTACATCAGCAACAATAAGTAAAGCCTCTAATTTCCTAAGATATTTATCGTTTCTCCATGCTTTTGCAACCTCTACCGATGCCTTTCTAAGATTTCCTTGAAATTCTTCTAATTTGTTTTCAAACCTTTCATACAGAGTGAGGGCATCGGCAGCACCACCAGCGAATCCAGCCAATACTTTATTATGATAAAGCTTCCTGATTTTTTTTGCTTGATTCTTGGCAATAGTATTTCCCATAGTAATTTGACCGTCACCAGCGATAGCGACCTCTAAATCTCTTTTAACAGCAAGAATTGTCGTTCCTTCATAAATCATTTTCATCATCCCCTTAAAGTATATAAATAGTTATATCAATTTGAATAGTATAAAACTATAGCTATTTCCTTGGAATATATTTATTATAATCCTTTATTAACTTATCTTTCGTTACGTGGGTATATATTTGGGTTGTTGACAAACTTTCATGACCCAGTAACTCCTGCACAGATCGCAAGTCAGCACCTCCACTCAATAAGTGGGTTGCAAAGGTATGTCTAAACACATGGGGACTAATCTTTTTATTAATACAAGCTAAACGCATATATTTATCGATCACTCTTCTAATGCTTCTAGTTGAAAGCCTTTCACCAAAACGATTTATAAATAATGCATTTTCATCATTTAACCGTAAGTTATTCTTCTTTTTAATTGTTATCTTGATATCTAAATAGTTTTTTAATGCTACTTTTACTGGTTTACTAATGGGTAGTATCCTTTCCTTAGACCCTTTTCCTAGAACTTTGACAATTTCATCGCCAAAAAAGATATCTTCTACATTTAATTGGGCAAGTTCTGCTACTCTCATTCCTGTTCCATATAATAATTCAATAATAGCCCTGTCTCTTAAAGTAGTCGGACGATTCTTGTTTATATTTATAGCATCCATCAGCTTAACAACTTCTTCATAAAACAAAAAATCAGGCAACTTCTTCTTTATTTTAGGAATTTGAACATACTTAGCTGCATTTTTGTCTGCCACTCCTTGTTGAATTAGATATTTAAAAAATCCCCTAAAAGAAGAAATTTTTCTTGCTATCGTTTTGTCAGCGTACTTTTCTTGCCTTAAATGATTGATATACCTTCTCAATAAATGATAATCGATCTGTGATAAAGATATTTTTCTTTCATTTTTATTGATGTAATTTGCTAATGCAACGAGATCTTTTTTATAAGCTTGAATCGTATTCAATGAAAAATTCTTTTTTTCTTTCAGATAATTTTCATAAGATTTAATGCAATCAAATGCTGTCATCAATTTGTTCATCCTTTATTACCTTTTCAATATAGTCACAGTTCTTTGAACTACATCGATAATAAGTACCTTTTCTTTTGGAATGGATTTTTACCAATATCGAGCCACACTTTGGACATCTTTTGTTTACCGGCAGGTGAACTGAATAAAAATTACATTCGGGGTATCGGCTACAGCCGTAAAACGTTCGCCCTTTTTTACTTTTACGTTTTATAATTTCTCCATTGCAACCTTCAATAGGACAAGGTATGCCAATCTTTTCCAGAAATGGTTTTGTTGGATGATCCAATGGATTCTTAGAACATGCCAGATATTTCCCATATGGACCTGATTTAATTTCCATGGGACTTCCGCATACAGAACATTTTTCTTCAGTTAATTCTCTTTTTTTATTTTCTAATTTGTCTGGTGGATTATGTATGAGTCCATTAATATCCTTAGACAATGAATGATAAAATACCTCTAATAGCTTCTGCCAACTATCTTCTCCAGATTCAATTTTATCTAAGCTGTTTTCCATTTTTGCAGTAAATTTTTTGTCAATAATATTTGAAAAGAAATTCGTTAGAAATTGGTCAACTTGAATTCCCAATTGAGTAGGTAATAATTTTTTATCTACTTTTTCTACATAGCCTCTACTCTGAATTTTATCAATAATGATTGCATACGTACTTGGTCTTCCGATGCCTTCCTTTTCTAATACTTTTACCAAGCTAGCTTCGTTATACCTTGCAGGCGGTTTTGTAAATGACTGTTTTGAATCGACCTTGATCAG
>JAFGSC010000318.1 GCA_016934875.1 Candidatus Atribacteria bacterium | reverse complement strand
TCCTCACAAAATATGATCATCGGCTTTGAAAAACAATCCGTGGAAAGTTTTTTGCAGGATACGGTGCAACTGGACTCAGGCGATAGATTATTTTTCTACACCGACGGCATCATCGAAGCCGAGAATGAAAGTCGAGAACAATTTGGGATCAAACGATTGCTTTTCATCATCGACAAATTAAAAGAGAAATCATCCCAGGAAATTGCCGATTCAGTTGTGGCTTATATGCAGGAGCAGCAGTTTACGCAGGTGAGGGATGATATTTTTATTATTGTGGGGCATGTTTTGTAAGCGGTGATTTTTAAATGAACTTACTAAATTTAAAAAATTTTTGAATGTTGAAGAATGATCCATTGATCCAGAGATACATTATTAAATCAAAATAATATTAAATATAATTGCAATTAATCAATTAAGATGAAAAGGAGAGCAAAATGGCTTGGGAATTAGTAAAGAGAGAAGACTCTTTTCAGGGAAGCGATCGTCCTTTTGTTTCTATTTCTGACGATCATTTTTCTTTTAACTCAATGTTTGTTCGAATCGCTGAGGTGGGGCCAGAGCAAAGGGTTATTATATATGTCGATGCTGAAAATTACAAAATAGGTTTTGAATTTAGTATCGATTTCCCTTTAGATAAAAAAGATCATTCGCTTGCCTTATCACAAGCAAGCTCGGAGACAAAAGGAAAGAAAAGAAAGTCCTTAAATTCTTCTGCTTCTTCCATTGTAAAGAGATTTCCTTGGGTGAAGAACGTAACTAAACTTCCCATCAAAGATAGACGATTTGAACCGAAAAAAGAGGGGAATCGTTGGGTAATTCAACTTTGTCCTGCATTTGAAAATAGAAAAACTCGTGAATCAGGAGACATTCCCTCAGATGCGAAAGGAATTTATCGCTATATTCGGGAATCTGGTGAAATAGTCTATATCGGTAGAGGAGAAATAAAGAAACGATTATCAGCGCCTGAACGAATAGATTGGGATTTTGAAATAATTGAATATTCAATAATAGAAGATCCCGACAAACAATTAGAATGGGAAGA
Source organism: Candidatus Atribacteria bacterium (assembly GCA_016934875.1). Lineage (GTDB taxonomy): Bacteria > Atribacterota > Phoenicimicrobiia > Phoenicimicrobiales > Stramentimicrobiaceae > JAFGSC01. Next base: position 4,576 of record JAFGSC010000318.1, on the reverse strand, counting down.
TTACTGGATTTCACGTTATCAAGAGCAGAATAATGGTAAACTTCCGATCTATAATAAAATATCGGGTACCTCACGTGCATCTCAAGATCAGTTGTCAACACAATAGCAGCAGTTAGTTAAGATAATCAATAGAAGGAATATTTAGACAAAAATTATTTTGTATAAAGTTCATTTAGGATTTAATATTATGGAAGATATTGGCCATATTTTTAGTTGGCTTAAAGGTAAAGATTTGCCAAATTATGTATGTCTCATTTTGTCAGCAATTATAATTCCACTTATTAATAATTGGTGGAAAAAAAGAGAAGTCGGAAATATCCCAAACCTCCAAATATCACTCTCATTTGGTACTATGGGAATGGGCAATCAACAATATCCTTGCATTAATATAAAGTTCCTTAACAATACTACTTCCTCTATTTATTTATTAGGAGTGCGTCTTCTAAAAGCCTCTAAACTTTTTAAAGTATCTCCTAATGCTGAAAAAAATAGTGCCGACGGTTCTTATATTCTGCGATTTCCGAATAGTGAAGGAATTCTTAGTGAAAGGCAAGTAGCATTAGACACTAATAAATCAGCAAGTACCTGTTTGGCTTTAATGAAAGTTGTAGATGGTATAACAGAATTCAATCCTTCATTTTTCTGTAAACTTATTCATTGGAGAAAATACTTCATATTAAAATATACTGCCTTAGTTGGAGAGAAGCTATACAGAGTTTCATTTATTTATTAAATGTTAGCTTATTTCAATTAATGCAGCTAGATTTTGAGAAAACCAAAGAAAATGGATGAACAAAGAAAAGCCTAAAATATTCCTCAGCTATGCCCACGAAGTTATTAGCAAAGCGAAAAGGATCTATGAGGACCGCAAAAGGAGCCTAAAAAATGGATATATTTAAAATTGGAAAAGGAAGCTTTTGGGGGGTAATTATACCTGGTGGTTTTGTAGTTGCCAATATATTTTTTGTTTTTTATAGAGAGTACATGGAAGGTCTTTTATCACAATCTGGATTATTTATTGTATTGGGAATATTATTGAGCTATATTTTTGGAAATGTTTTGAAATTAATACAACCCAGAGTTGCAGAAATAATATCAATACCTATACAATTTATTGTTTCCTTATTTTTCAAGGTAATTGATACAATTCGTAAGCTACTAAGGATAAGAGAAATATCATGGCTTAAGCCAAAATCTTTTAAATGGATTTTACAAGACTTCCCGTATATGAGATGGTTTTATGAAGATTACTTAGAGAAACTTCCTGAGCAAGTCAAGGCCTTTTTTTATGAATATAAAAAGAGAGAATTCTCCGACGATCTTGATAAAATGGGATATGTTTTTTTTAATTATTGCAAACATTATGCAATTGAGAATTCAAATCATCTTCGAGACGAATTATATTTTCATGAGGGCCTAATGAGATTTTTAAATGGAATGGTTTATGCCACAATTGTATTTGGTTCAATTATTTTTTATAAGTCTATTCACATGAATTTTACCTATCAACCATATAATTTAGCATTAGGCATGTATCTCTTTATTCTCTTGGTTATTTTGTATCGATATAAAAATGTACGGAGACTGGAAACAGTTACCTGTTTTATGTCATTTTATATTGTTCAAAAAAATAAGAACGACAGTGATATAAACCAAGATGGAAAAAATTTAAACAATGATGTCTCTGTTCAATAGGAAGAAATAAATATGTTTAAAAATTATGATAGTGCACTGAGTCGGATACTTCGAAGAAGTAGATCAATTTTTACAGAAGACATCCATAATAATCAACAAAGTTTAAAAGAAAATATTTCCAAATCTCGCCTGCTTATCATTGGAGCAGCGGGTTCGATTGGCAATGCTTTTGTTAAGCAGGTTGCTAAATATTCTCCAATGATACTGCATCTTATTGATCTGAGTGAAAATAATCTTGTTGAAGTTGTGCGAGATTTAAGGTCATCTCAAATAAAATTACCCAAAGATTTTAAAACGTATGCCATTGCAATGGGTTCAGTAGAGTTCAATGCCTTTTTGGAATCGGAATTTAATTATGATTACATTTTGAATTTCGCTGCTATGAAGCATGTTCGATCTGAAAAAGATCCATATAGTTTAATGAGAATTCTTAATACCAATGTTTACTACGTTAAAGAGTTATTAGAAGAATTAACAAACCATGATGTGAAAAAATTTTTTTCCGTTTCATCTGATAAAGCTGTAAATCCTGTAAGCCTTATGGGAGCTACGAAAGCTTTTATGGAGAACATCATGTGGGCTTATTCAGATAAAGTAAACTCCTCAACTGCACGTTTTGCTAATGTAGCTTTTTCAGATGGTAGTTTATTGTATGGTTTTCAGCAACGTTTAGCAAAGAATCAGCCCCTATCGGCTCCTTCAGATGTGCAGCGATATTTTATATCCCATGAAGAAGCAGGGCAATTATGTTTATTATCCTGTTTTCTCGGCAATAATCGAGATATTTATTTTCCTCAAATCGGTCAGGATTTAGAGTTGATCACTTTTGCAGAAATTGCCCGTATTTTTCTCAAATCCTTGGGTTATGAGCCAACAGAATATCCATCGGAACAAGCTGCCAGGGAAGCTGCAGAAAGTATGGAAAATAATTCAAAACAGTGGCCCTGTTTTTTCTCTGAAAGTGATACCACTGGAGAAAAACCTTATGAAGAATTCTACACGGAAAATGATGAAGTCGATTTTGAAACATATCAAAAGATTGGGATTATTCATCAGACCAAACTTAATCCTGATCAAAAAGCTATTTTGTTGAAGGTAATTCAATCGATTGAGGATATTCAAAAATCAAAACATTGGGGCAAAAAAGAAATTGTTGAATTGATTAAAATTGCTGTTCCTGAGTTGGAGCATGAGGAAATGGGTAAAAATCTTGATCAGAAGATGTGAGTTTCTTGGGTAACTGGGTAACTGGGTGATTAGGTAATTGGGAAAAAGAGGGGAAAGTCAGAAAATTAACTTCTCACGGTCTCCAATTTCTTTATTCGAGAATCATGTCGTTGTAGAATTTTATCCTGTAAATCGTTTCGCTGGCTCTCCTCTTTTATGTAGGTTTCAAGCCGATATGTTTTTGCATCCTGGGATGTCATTTCGATACGCTGTTCGTCAAATTTTTTTATTAGTATGTCCTCTCCTTCAAGAATTCGACCATAAATCTCGTCATGTTCTTCCCTGGTAAACATTTTTTGTTTCATTGTGATCACTTCACCTGACAGATTGCTTATAGATGCTGAATGCCTATCAGCTTTTTTTTCGAGAGAGGATACTCTTTTATTGAGTTCAGCGACGTCATTTTTCAATTCCGATACATCTTGTTTCAAACCCGATACATCTTGTTTTAATCCCGACAAATCTTTTCTAACCTCAGCTATTTCTTCTTTTGAGGCTAATTTAGCTAATAATTCTTCTTTTATTAATTGTAGTTCTGATTGAGCCACAAAATGCTCCTTCTTAAATTTCTTTGTTGTTTGGAGAGATAGAATCAATCCAGATGGGCGAATAAACAATGTTTAAAATATAACAAAAAAAATGTAAATGTCAAGAATTATTTTGCTCAAATTTTTCTTGATTATCCTGATTAATTTCCTCATAAAACCTTGCACTTCTTGCTCGTAGACGTTCTAACATTTCGTTTGCTAATTCTATGATTTTATTTTGCTTTTCAATAATAAGCGATGCATATCTCTTGTGTTCTTCCTTTGTCATCATGTTCTTATTAAATTCTCTTATCTCTTTCATTGTTTTTTCAAAGTCTTCCATATCCATTTTTATACCTCTAAAACAAAAAATTCTAATCACATCAAGAATTATTTTGATCCAATGATTTCTTTAACCATACTTCTTCATAAATATCTGGATAATTCGTTTTCCAGTATTCAGCCCTCTCATTCGATTCTTGAGATAATTTAGCTAATCTCTCCATAATCTTATTATATTTATCATCGAGGTCTTTTCGTCCCAAAATTGTTTTATTCTTACCATCTTTGCTACTCTCGATTTTGTTGATGGCTTCTTTCAGATTACCTACATCCAGGTTTGATGTTGAGACATCCAATTTTAATTCAATTACATCTCTTTTAATTTCAGCTATCCGGGAGGCTAATTTGTTAAATAATTCTTCTGTTGAAGATTGCGGTTCGAGTTGAGCCATAGTGTACTCCTGCTTAATTTTTTTTATGTTTGGAGAAAAAGTATCAATTCAGATAGGTAGATCAGTGAAGTTAAAATATAACAAAAAAAATGTAAATATCAACAATTATTTTGATCCAATAATTTCTTCCCCCGTGCTTCTTCGTATATAAAAGTTTTTGTACAAACATCTTAATCAATAACACACGTTTCTATAGAAAGAAAAAATAAGTTCAAACCTTATGAAGCATGTTCGCTATCGTACACAAAGTGTAATGATAGCGGATACTTCTAATTTTATATTTTGAATAAAAACCTGTATAAGTAAATTAAAAACAGTACTGGCACAATTATTGAAATGTTTCCATGCGGTAAAATACGTTAAAAAAAGCTTATGGGAGAACTGAATGGATCG
>JAFGSC010000317.1 GCA_016934875.1 Candidatus Atribacteria bacterium | reverse complement strand
TAACGGCCCGGCAATATGGGGAGGTTGTGTTACCCGACGATAGCACCGATTCCCTCCTATCTCTTTAGCCACATTACTGTCCCGGTGCAAGGAGGGTATGGCGCACTTTTTGCTGTCCGGGTACAAGTTTTTCTGAGTATTACGGGTGTCGCGGTACAAGTATGATCGGAGCCGGGAAGTTATCATGGCATACAATTTAAAGTAGGAGCACTGGCGCAGTGTCGCGGTACAAATTGTCTCGAAGGCAGAAATTTGTCAAGGTGCAGGATTTAAATTGAGTGCAGATGAGCGCGTCCGGGTGCAAAAGCCATTACGAATTTGTCTTTGGTGCAGGAGCAAAAGCAAAAAGTGTGACAAACAACTTACCCATATTGTCCGTGTTAGGCGTTGTATTTTGTTAAAGTCATGGTTGGGATTTGTCAAGAATAAATAAAGCTCCGATTCCATCGTCCTTCCCTCGAAAGTCTTTATATAATCTGTAAACCTCTTTTAATTTATATGATGGAATCTCTTTTTGTATGCGAGAAATAACTTTATTAACGAATTTTTCCTCGCGTTTAGATCCCATTATATAAAAATGATCAATATTATCATCGAATCCCATTTTTGCTCTATTGACATATATTTTATAAGCGAATTTTCTTGGATTTTTAACAAGCAGGAACCTATAAGATCCAACCACTCCTTTCCTTGCCCATAATTCATTTGGAGCATCAGGTAATGCCCCTATGAATCTTTTTGTATGATTTATGGTTTCATTTATTTCTTCTCCAAATCTGTTCCTATGAGGTGAGAATCTAATATTGTCAGCAACAATGTCAATTTCTCTTAAAAATGAACTTGTAAAGAAACCTTGTTTATCTAGTTTATCGAAGTCTTCTAAGTAGTCTAAAATAGCCGGAGTTATTTTTATTTCTCTTTCAATAATCTCACTCTCGTAACTTTTTAAAACATAATTTCTATTGTTTTCAATAGTCCTTTTTGAGATTTGAATAGCGATTGCTTTTTGGGTACTTTCTGGGATTATTTCCTTTGTTTTTGGAAAGAGAGAGCTTGAAAAAAAGCAATATATCCCATGGACAAGATTAGAATCTTGATTTGCTTGAGGTTTTAATCTAAGAATTACTTCACCCTCTTCCAAATCGCTTAAAGATTGCTCTTTCACCCATTTTATATTTGCTTTTTTAATCCAACCATTCGGTAATTCATCCTGTAAAATATTGACCGATTCATTTATTGCACCTTCAATATCTGCTGAAATAGCTTGTTTTTCTAATGTTTTAAATTTAAAATGTTGAGATGCCTTTTTGAAGATAAATTGTTTTCCCCTAGATAATTTCGGAAAAAGATTGGATAACTGTTCAATTATAGTTAAGAAGACAATTAAAATTCCAATTATTTCAAAGATGGCACCCCAAATTCCAGGTAGAATTATAAATTTAGTCATAGGTTTGTTTATTTAAGAAACATACAATCAGCATTATTGCATATTAATTGAATCTTACCATCTTTAATCTGTAGATAAGCAAAATTCTCTATTGTAATCGGATTATTACAATTGGCGCATTTGATCTCTCCTCTTTGAACTTTGTCATAGATTTTCAAAGAAGAAAAGAGAGAAGGCACGTCGTTCTCATAAACAACTTTAAGTTTCTTTTTAGTAAACTTTACTTTAAGTTTACCAAAAAAAGTTTTAATTCTTTTCATTTGTGGTTGTCGTTAATTATGTGACGCCAAACTTGTTTTTAGTCGTTCGCATTTTTTATTTTTTACACTGTTCTTTCCAATATTTATAATAATGTTGTAAACCAGTTCGTTTACCACCTTTAAAATGCTTTCCGGCGTTAAGTGTTTTAATCAAATTTTCAACATCTTTTGAATGATCAGTTTCCCAACCTAGTTCTCTTACTAAATATGCGCCGACAATATTTTCATCAAGTGATGGTTCATATTTATGTAATGCCAGGATATAAGTTTTTGCTTGTTCTTCATCAAAGGGATTATTGATTCCAGTTGACATATTAATACTATTTGTTAACTCTTCCATCGCTTTCTTTACAATGCAAGACGGTTCAGGATATGGTTTAACGGCTTCTTGTTTACCTCTTATTTCAATTGGATTCCAAGTTTGAACCCATTTTAGGGTTCGTTCCTTTAACCATGGTATTGCAATTATTGCTTTTACTGAAGTGAAATCATCAATTTTAAATATATCATCTGAATCGAGGCCACATGTTATAACAACTTCTGAAGGATCATAATAATCATTATAAGTCTTCTTTGTCTCAAATCTGAATATGGGCTTACAATTTTTAAAATGAATTCCAGCAAATAACTTTTTTACTGTTTCAGATCCAAAAAGTCTTTCAAACCATCCAGTATTATGTTTTGTGTGAATTAATATGATCACACGTTCTATTTCAGGGTCCTCTTCTGCAAGCTTACAGGCAAATTCCATGGCAAAGCGATAAGCTTCGTCATCATTACCTGTTGTGTCAATGTAAAATCTTCTTTTTGTCATGTTTTATGGTTTAAAGGTTGGACGATTATCGGCACTTATGACGCCTAACGGCCCGGC
>JAFGSC010000316.1 GCA_016934875.1 Candidatus Atribacteria bacterium | reverse complement strand
CCCACAGATGAGAACGGTGACATTGTTCCTGTGGAGCAATTGCATCAGGTAAGGCAAAGTATGATCGATGACCGCCACAATCTTTTTTGGTTTGGAATCAATGGGTGGCAAATCCACCACCACCAATTGATTGGCTGTCTCCAGCAACGATGCCATACGGTTTTCATAAGCCGCTAATGCCAGGCACATGGGTTTTTCTCCTTGAGTTTGCTATGGTGGGTTATACAAGGATGGTGCCAGAGATTTGGAGGGATAGGTTAGTAGCAGATTTTCATAGATTTATCAAATTATTAAAAATTCTCCAAACAAATAGATAGGTGCAAATTGCATCCGCTTAAACGATTCTTTGGGTGCAATTTGAGTATTTTTCTATGGGTAATTACTTATCGAATAAAAAGAGTTGTATACGCCATCAATGAAGGATTGCGACAGAATCAGCAAAGATGTTAGCGAGTAGCAAAGAGTTTGTGGATGGGGTTATTTTTGTGCTGTTCTTAGAATTTGTGACAGACGAATTAGCGATTTAAAATCGAAAGTCAAAAGAGTGAAATATTATTTCGAAGTCAAGGATGATGTAAGACGTAAAATGAAATTTCTTAAATTATGATTAAAATTTAATTGACATTTTGGAATTATTTTTATATATTTAAGAAAGTAAATATTTATAGTCGATATTGTGACGCAAAAAGTTCCAACTCGAAACCAAATCCAATGACCGCTCAATAGAACGAATCCTGACCATGATACCGATTTTTCTAATTGTACACAATGTCGAGGAATTGAATTTATTTTAAGAACTTATTACCTGTAGACAAATTGTTGAGTACAAAACAATGAAAGAAACGTATAAAACCTTTCTTTTAAATCTAAAATTTGATTTGGATAATGATATACAATTAAAAGAGTTATCATTCCAGAATCATGCCCTTTCAACTAGATTAAAGAATAATACATATTTTTATCAGCCCCCAGCAAATAGTACAAAGACATCCTTTTACTTTTTCGACTCACCGAACATCACACAGCAAGAACAAGATGACATACATTCCCGAATATGGAACGAAAATAAAGCTGATTTGTATTTTATTCCTGAAAATAGCAATATAAAATTGTTCTTTACGAAAACAAACCCCAAGAAAGATCGAATATGTTTAGGTAAATTTCCTGTACATGAAGAAGATGAGAGATTATTAAAAAAGATTAGTAAACAGCATTTTGATTCAGGCGCTATTTGGTTAGGTTTTCAAAGAAAGTTGAAGAAAATAAAACAAAGTACCGTCGACTATGAATTAGTTCGTACTTTGAAAAACCTTAGGAAGTTATTGGAAGATGCTTATAAAGAAATAATTTTTAATAAAACACAACAGAATGATACAATTCAAGCATTGATTGACAGAACACTATTTATTAAATTCCTTGAAGATAGAAAAATAATTAATTCGTATTTCTACCAACATTTTTTTAAAGGCGAAGATTTTAAATATTTTTTAAAAAATTATGAGAAAAGAAATATTAATCTCTTATTCCGCAAAATTAACCACATTTTCAATATTGTGTTATTTGAAAAGCCAGAGATTCCAGAAGAACATTTAACTGATACTATCTTAGGCTTACTTTATGACACAATATCACATACAGATTTATCGACAGGACAGTTATCTTTGTTTGATTTTCAGTTTGATATTATACCCGTCGAATTTATTAGCCATATTTATCAGATATTTTTAGAAGAAAAACAGCCATCAGAAGGAATACATTATACTCCTGAAGGACTTGCTAAATTAATCGTCGATTCTGTTATGAAAGAAATGAGCGGAACCGTATTGGATCCGTCCTGTGGTTCCGGAATGTTTTTAGTGTTAGCTTTCAGGAACTTATTGAAAATCAAGGAAATTAGAGCTAATAATACATTAGAACTGATTAAATTGCGAAACAAACTGTTAGTAGAAAATATCTTTGGCATCGAAAAAAATCCTATTGCTCGACGACTGGCAATATTCTCGTTATACTTAGAGTTATTACAAAATATTGAATCAAAATATGTAAATGAGTTTATTAAGGATGAGATAACGAAATCAAGTCAAAATTTAAACATATTCCCATATAAGTTTGATAACAATATTCAGCTAGGTAATGCATTAGAAACTAAAGATGATTTGAAACCTTTTAAAGAAAAGAAGTTTGATTTTATCGTTGGGAATCCCCCCTGGAAAGAAATTAAAGAGGATGATGAAGAGTTGAATTACTGGAAACTTCATCAGGATAAAATTGACGGAAAACAATTATCTCAATGCTTTTTAATTAAAATTAACGATTGGGGGAAAAAAAATACGCGACTTGGCTTTGTAGTAAACAGCTCTAATTTTCATAATGAATTCAAAAATTTTCAGCCTTACTTTTTCGACAGATTCAAGATAGAGCAATTTTATGAACTCTCGAATATAAAAGATTTTTTGTTTTTAGACTCAAAAGAACCGGCTTCTGTTGTTATTTTTACAAACGAGGATGCAGGCGATAACGTGATACAATACCTTTCACCTCAGGGCAATGAATTTAGTAAGATATTCAAGGTCATATTGTTGAAAGATGAAAATAGGATTTCAATTGCGCAAAAAGATTTAATAAGGCAAAGTGTACAGTTTCGAGATTATCTATTGGGAGATGAGAAAGATGTAGAATTAGTCAATAAAATCGAAAATCCAAACAATAAAAAATTGAAAGATTACGTAATATGTAATGAAAAAGATCTACCTTATATCCATGAGGGATTGACATTTGTTAGTTCGGAAGCTGTTCGTAAAGAATTTGGCATTAGTAAAGCAGAATGGGCATCATATTCTAAACAAAAACAAGATGATTTAAAAGAAGAATTTAGAAACAAATATTCACGAAAAGTTAAAACAGAAGTTTTCAATATACCACACATTAAACCAGGAAATATTGCAAAATATAAAATTTTATCTCATGATTGTTATATGGGGGAAGATATTTCAGCTTTTGAAAGAACGAGAAAAAAAGAAATATTTTTGGGCGACAAAGTATTGTTTTGTCGTGTCAGTGCTGACTCAAAAGCTGTATATTGTTCCAAAAAAATATACTTTTCTTCTGATATTTGGGTACTTAAGCTCAAAAATCCTGATCTCTACTACTCGATTCAAGCGATTTTAAACTCCAAATTAATAAATTATTTTTTATCAATTAAAGCAAGAAAAAGAGAGGGCAGTTCATACCCAAAAGTTAATCAAAGTGATATAGGTAAAATACCGATACCGGGATTCCTGGATAGTAACAGTTTGAGAGAAATAAACATTTTAAGTGAAAAATTAATAAAGGGAAACGACGAATATGAGCTAAATATTGAAGAAAAGATAAATGATCTAGTTTTCGATTTATATGATTTAACCATCATAGAACGCAATCGTATCAACGATTTTTATCTGAAGGACAATATCGTTGCTAAAAAAGAAAATATAATAGAATATTGTAATACTTTTTTTAAAGTCATTAAAAATTATCTACAAGATAATGTGAGAACGTCTTTTGAATACTTTATTGAAGAATCATTACCAATAAGCTTTGCTGGAATGAAAATATCACTTTCTAAATCAGATGAAGACTCTAGGTCGATGAGTCCATCTATTGAAAAAGTTAGTCATTATCTCATTACAGAAATTATTGAGAATGCAGGAAACACAAATATTTTATCTCTGAGAGAAAGAATATACGGGGAACACTGTATCTATTTTCTGAAAGACAAATATTTGAAAAGCTGGACTAAAACAAAAGCCGTCGGAGATGCTCAAAAAGAAATCGAAAGGCTATGTAGATAATGAGTGTAGAATTTTTTAAAATTCCGGAAACAGATGAAACCTATAGAAACCAGATAGTACCAATTCAACAAGCCTATGTTAAAACCGGACTATCAACAAACGATAACTTCTGGAAAAATTTAATATTTGGATATTTATTTAAATTTTATAATTCCCACACTTCAAAGAGAAAGGAATTATCTTCAAAAAAGGAAGATGACATTAAAAAGTGCATTTATGACTGGTTAATTCAAGATTTAGAATTTTGTGGTATATTAGTGGTCAACCTTGAAACGCGAACTGAGGGAATACAGTTAGGTTACGATGACATTAAGTTTCAAACTCCACTTTGGAGAAATCAAAAAATATATTTTTCTTTTGAGTGTAAAATTTTGGATAGTTCAACAACGAAAATAAATGATTATGTTTATAGAAAGGAAACAAAGACTAAAGTAGCTGACGGTGGATTATATCGATTTCTGATAAATAAATATGCTACAGATAAGAATTTTGGTGGAATGATAGGATTTATTCAACAAGGAAACATTCAAGCTATCATGAAAAACCTAAAAAATGCGATTCAGAATCTCAACTTGAAAAACAAAAATGGTCAGAATTTTGGACAATTAATAAATCCTGACTTACTTAATCAGACCATCTATCACAACAAGAATACCTTTAATTCTAACCATGTTAGGTGTGATAAACATACTGATAAAATAACTTCTTCAATCCACATATATCATATTCTCTTTGATTTCGCTAATAACTAACAGTGTCCCAGTGGGATTTATTGATTGGAGTTGAGTCTATTTAAAAATTTTGAATAGTTTTTTTGCTTGGTTGAAATTTTAACTTCTGAAGCACGCATTACCGAAATCCCCAATCACCCCCCAATCCCATAGCCGTCAGTTTAAGCATTCAAGTCCCTTAATTTAAGCATGTTATTAATATTTGAATCGAAGTTGGTTTTTGTTGTTTT
>JAFGSC010000315.1 GCA_016934875.1 Candidatus Atribacteria bacterium | reverse complement strand
CTGCATATTTAAATTTAATTTGCATATTTGCCCTTTTTCAAGAGCTTACAACAAGTGTGCGCTGCTGCTCATGCAGGGCGCACACATCGTGTATAAAACATTGGAGTTTAAGTAGTTAATTCAAGCGTTCTTCCCCGCATCGACTTTTGTGTCGGCGGATAGGAACGAAGCCCGCAATCCCCAACGTTTCATACACGCAAACGTTTAGGCATAATTACATCTGAACTCAAATCTTTAATTACAGGTATGAAAAATGACTATATTGATATTGTTACAATTGCACGTGATAAATTGTTAGCTGCTATTGATTCTGATTGTTCGGAAGAGGAAGTGCATCAGCTATTTTCGGAAAATCCAATAGTATTTGGTCTTAATGAAAAGCTTAGATATTCAAACTCATTACTTGAAGGTATGATTTCGAAATTTCCAATATCTCCGGATAGAATACCTGATTTTATTTTGATAAATCTAGGGATAGAATTAACACAAACACCACATAGCATTTCAATAATAGAACTGAAGAGAGTTAATGCAAAATTATTCCTAGATCATAATCGGATGTCAAAAGATTTAAATGATTCTTGGATGGAATGCATTGAATCTTTTAGAATATTGGGGTTAAACTATCAAGATTTTTTACGAAGATTAATTAATAAAATAACAGATGATTTTGAATATAAAAAATATCTTGAATATCTAAAGAGAGGAGTTCTGGATGACACAAAGAGGTTTAATTCTTATTACCCTAGAATACCTAGAATTCAATCAAAAATTATTATTGGACGAAGAAAATCATTGACAAATGATGATTTACTAAGAATTCAAGAACTATCAGCATCAACAAATTGGGCAATTGGCATTGAAACATACGATTCTATTATTGATAGATTAAATCACATAATTCAATATTACGTATATCATAAAAAAGATAAAGAGTAACTATGCCTAACAATATAGGATTTAAGGCACAGTTGAGCCAAAAAAAGAGGCAGTAAGTTGGAGAACCCACTGCCTCAAAAAAAGATTTGTGAGCTTGAGGGCCTGCTCAATTGTGTTTTATCCCGCCCAACCTGGCGCAAGCGTCACGCTTCTGCCCTCTCCCGCCCATCCCACCACACGCGCCTAACTCCCCCGCCACCCTTTTACCAAATTATCCGGCTGTAAAAAACATCCCTGCACACTGCACCTCAACCCCCGCAACAATTCTTACAGCAAAACCGGTTAAAACCCCTCCCGGGCACAGTGTTTACAAACAGTTGAAAATTATCCTGTTGAACAAGGTATATTCATAAAGATAATTTGTAAATTGTACTGTTTTTTTAAGGCAGCAACACAATATTATATTAAAAACTTAAAAAATCCTGTGAAACAAAAACTCAACCAATGCTATAATAGCGATAAACGTAATTTGGTTTATGGGTACGTTTGTATGCCATTCCCCCAACTGCATCCGAGGTCAAGTGAAATATTGCAAATAACAGCTTGTGGGATTTGATAGATTAGTGATTAATAAACAATGATTTTTGATTTTGTAACTTATTGACTAATTGAGCTGTTATATGTAATTCATGGAAATGGTGATAAAGCTAGAAATACGATATTTTATAAATTTGAAAATAGATTGATTGACTAATTCAAATAAATTAAAAATTGCATCCATGAAATATTTTAATTTACTAATTATTCTGACACTTATAAATCAAAATCTGATTTGTCAAAAAAATGATAAATATGGATATAGCTTATCTGAAAATATCAATTGTAACAATCTGATTCTAAAAGAAAACTTATTTAACCAAGAAATTAATATGAATCTAAAAGTAAATAATCAGAAAGATTTTTGGACTCAAAAAGCAATCCCTACATTTATGATTACCATGGGTGTTGGAATCGCCAGTATATGGATTATGGATATTACAAGTGGAGAATTTTCTGGTCAGGGTAATTTTTTTCAATGGAAAAATGATGGAGGTGAATATCTATGGCCACATATATGCGCAGAATATTTGACCGCAATAGGATTAGTTACAGGTGGAGTAGGACTATTTAAACAAAAAAGATGGGCAGTTTCACTTTCTTATATTTCATTAGGTGCATTAACTTATACCTCTCTTAATAGTTTAGGATGGACATTTGTAGAAAAAGAAAGATATGGATATGCAGTGCCAATGATAATCGGATTGACTGGTAGTATAATTTCGATAAAAATATTAATTTCCAAAGATTTAAAAAGATAATAGAACGGCATACAACACGCGGTCATAAAACATGCCGGTTTCAGTGGGTATTCGGGCGTTCCGTCCCGCCTCAAAGGTTTGCAACGGGGGATACAGACGCAGCCCCGCAATCCGGCACGTTTCATACCGCCAAACGTTTGGAAGCAAGGCAAAAAGAATACAATACATGACCATGGAAAAGAAATCTAAAAGATCTGCCTCAAAAAAGAAAGAAGATGGAAATCATTTTAAGATAGCATTAATTTCTGGCCTCGTAGGATTATTATTGGGTTATCTAGGCCATATAGGTTTTCTTGCATATGATAACTTCTATAATAGACCAAAGTTAAATTTTAAAATACAAACACTTCTTTTGAATGAAATGCAGCAAGACTTATGGGAAATGCAATTAATGCTTTATCAAGAGAATACAGGAAATTCCGAAGGTCTTTATAAGGTTGATGAAATCAAAGTACTTTTTCCAATAATAAGTGAAGATCCAATCATAATTAAACCCAATCTATCTGGTGTTATTAAAGGAAGATCTTTCCGTAATGATACGTTGCGTATTCCTATTCCTGGATTTTTTCAAAACATTAAACTAGATCATTTCAAGTCATTTAAGAGTATTGAACTAGCATATATTGAATTAAGGAATAATAAGAAATATATTACGAAAAGAGACTCAACAGAACTTGAATTAAAAGGAAAACTTCTTAAAGATGACACGGAACCTGCATCATTTAAAGAGTTTATGACAAAGGATTCGAAAACTGGTGATTCAATATTGATAAGAGGAATTCATAAAATACTTTACAAGGATAAGATTTATACCAATTATTTCTTTCCAAGTAATGCAATAATATCTCATAAAATAAAGGATGACAGGATTTTTATAGAGTTTTCAACAAACGGCGATGAAACAGGGTTTCTCTACTATCCTGCTGAGGAATTAAGGGATTTGATTATTTTTCCAAATACGGCCACTGTAATTGGATCAGTAGAGCAAAAAACTCCTCAAGGTAAGCAATATAAGAGCTTTGAATTCTCTAAGAATTTAATAAATGGCGATATGTATTTCTTCACATTTAAAAATTAAATGCCCAGCTTCCAATCGAGTAGACTGCCCCGCCAGATAAACTGACGGGGAGAGCCTCTCACATTTATGCACCGGAGCTTATGCGCAGGTGCACCACCG
>JAFGSC010000314.1 GCA_016934875.1 Candidatus Atribacteria bacterium | reverse complement strand
GTGCGTTGGCTATCATTTTATTTTGTCTTTTTATTGGTTTAATTTCAATGTTGCACGGTCGCTCCTCCGCTTGTGCCTAACATCCAAATATATTTACTTTTTGAACAAAAGGTACGTTTATTTCGCATATAGCATTAATTGGGATTATGTTTATTAAGCATTTCTTTGGGCAACTATATAACATTGTGCTGCTTCGTTAATAACAGCCCAATTTACAAATTTTTTATTACCAACAATATATGACTCGCATTAATTATTTAGATATTGCGAATATTGCTTTTGCAGGTAGATTTTCCCGAAGGAGTTACCCAAATTAAACCCCTGGTTTAAGGTAGTGTTTTCTTAGGCTTATCGCCTCTTTATTGGTTTAATTGGGACTAAACAACTATTTCGTTAGCTGATGTTTTTATCTTTGGGTAATCTTTTAAACGCTTTAAATTGAAAAATAATTGAGAGCGCAAAACCAATGAAGTAAACAAATGCCAGTGCCGGTTTTTCAAATTTCAGATTCTCAAAGTCGAATTCCTCAAACAAAGCAACACCTATAATAATTGTTGGAATCAACAAAACAATTGATAGCCCCTTTTTATTTTCCACTTTTTAATGTTTTTTATTTATTCAAATCAATTAAAACTCCTGTCACAAGTAAAACAATTGTGAAAGTAATCATTCCTAACAGATATGAAACCAGCGCTTTTACATAGTCTGCAATTTTTCTTTTTCCAAAGAATTGTCCAGCAGCATATGTAGCATAAATAAACCCGGCTAATACCCCAACTTGCATTATATCAATATGGGTCAAGCCACGAACAGCTCCAAATGCTGAATAGATTAACATCTCAATACCCATGATGAAGCAAAGGAGCACTAAAATTTCAAAAAGGTTAAAGGGATATTTCCTGAAAAATATTTTAAACCAAAATGCAATAAAAATCGCCATAATAATATTTGCGTAACCATAATTTCCCTGTACCCATTTTAAGATTGCAAGGGTCGCATATCCTGAATTGTCTAAAGCATCTTTTGCACCATCTATGACTCCATCTTCAAAATGAAAAATCTTAACCAATATGGTATATATCAAAGAGGTGATCAGAATAAACGTAATCGGGTTTACAAGGCGTTTTCTGTCTTCAGAAATAAATAAGCTTATATTTTTCCCCGGTCGTATCAGCAATTCTTTTATCGTGTAGAAAATTCCTTTCTGGAAATTTAATACACTTGCAATCTCAGTAAGGACATAACGACCATTTATCCTTTCAACTTTTGAGGGGTGTCCGCAATCAGGACAATAATCACTTTGAAATTCACAATTGCATTTTTTACAGATATTCACTTGTTTATGTATTAGTTAATTAATTGGTAAAGTGGAACTTATTATGTATACGGCGCTGCGTTTGTATCCCGCGATACAAAACCTGATGCGGTAAGAAACGCTTGCAAAACCTTGCCCATCGTTGTATTATTTTATCTATTCTTACCAGTATTTTAATATATCCAAACCTTAACGGATTTATTCAATCCGTCGTTAACACCTATTGATGGATAATTTCCCGGATTCCTTATTCCAATGCAAATAGAAGATATTTTAGAAAGATCCGGATTGCCTTTTATCCTTTGTATTAGTCCGTTGTCTTGTTCAAGATATATAATATTCTCATTGATATTATTATCATTAATATATTGATCACGCCTTTCAGCAAGTGATTTCAGGTCTGCGACCAATTTATTAATATAGTTCCCATCTGGCCATTGTTCCGATAATTGTGAACCAGGATTCTGAGAAATCAAAACAGGACGTTCTATCTCAAAATAATTATCAAACATATCGGCATCACTACACAATCTGATTAGAACTGATATATCATTGTCTTTAATTGGTTTTTCAGAGTCAAAGAATTCACAATGTATGCTGAGCGTTAATGAAGTGATCTTTGTAAAATCAATATCACATGATTCATATACCATCTTGTAAGCTCCATCCGGAAGGCTATCTACTGATAATGCCAATACATGATGTGATTTAGTAAACAGGTTGTTGGAATTCACAAATGTTACATGACTCTGATGAGAAGGTTCAGGAACAATATCTCCATCTATTAAAAGACTTATCGTATCAAATGATACTATCGTATTCCTTGTTTCCAAAAACGGCGATGAATCATAAAGCGTTTCGGGATAAATAACCCATTCTCCCAACGCAGGGTTATACATTTCTTCCTTATCTTTTTTACAGGAAAATACCAGTAATGAAATAATTATTATGTAAACTTTCTGCATATAGTTTTTTTAATATTTGCTTCAACTTGGTAATTTCCAAACCCAAATTCCATTTACCCCGCTATATCGGATGAATAAGCGACTAATAGAGTGCTTTATTCCTTTATTGTTTTCCGGACAATTGTAAAGCATTGTGCTGCTGCGTTAAAAACAGCCCAATTTACAAATTTTTTACTGTTAACAATAAATTACAGACATAGAATTTTTTATTTGTACTATTTACGTTTTCTTTTAGATTTAAAAATAATAACACTTTTTGCCCGAATAAGAAAAAATAATGCAATTGAGATTAAAGATTCAACTAAATAAAAAATGTAAGAATGAGACTTAAAAAAAACCCATTCAGTAAATAAACTATTTAATTGAACCATGGCAATAAAAGACAAAAAAGCATTGAGGAATGCATTGGAGAAATTAGATCTTTCCTCTTTCTTTATATTAATTAACTCACTTAAATCTAAAAGTTTATGCTGAATATTCAAATATATTTGATCAATTCCCCTTTGACAATTTCCATATTTAATAATTTCTTTTTCAGTTGAGTAATAAAAAATGTCTGCGAGATATTTTTGATTTATTATGTTTCGCACTTTGCTTTGGCAAACATTCACTTCATGTAATTTGATTTTTCTGCCCTGATTCAATGAATTATCAATTATCATCCTGGCTTCAATTAATAAATTTTCATTAAATGCCAGTACCATGCTTGGGAGAAGGAGGTAAGGGCTTATAACAATTGTATTTGAAACAGATTCCATGATTTCGTCATTGTGCGATATTTTCAATAAAGATCCTCTGCATAAAATTATAAATAAAGAATCTGACTCAACAATTGGTTGAATAGTATCGAATATTTCTTCATCATTCATTCTGTTAAAATCGAATATTCCTAATATTATACCACAAAGTGCTTTTGAAAAATGCTTAACAGAATTATCCTTTATTATTGAGTTTTTTTTATTCCTAAATGATTTAAAAAAATCTTCGGTACTAAAATTTTGAAATAGCTCCAAATTTAACATTTCAATTTGAACAATTCCCGCACCCAAATTTTCTAAATGAATATCATTTTCACATAAACCTAATTGAGCAATTAAATCAAGTGGACTAATTTTTATTATATTCTTTTGAGGTATTGTGATTTGTATTTCATCTTTTATTGTCGAATTTTCCTGAGAACTACTAAATAAAGCTGAAAGTTTTATAAGATCAAGTTCTGTAAAAAATTGATTAATTACAGGTGAAAATGTTAGATGCCAGATAATACTATCCGAATTATGAATTTTTGTATAACTTATTGCCAGGTTTACCGCCAAGTCAATCCTGTTTGCTTTTGTTGTTTTACTATGGACCCGTCCCTCAGAAGTATAGGAATATGTCCCCGGTAAGATTATTATAGCTTCTAAAAGTGGTTCAATATAATAACTATTGAACGGTGGTTTCTTTTGATTTTGAAAATTCAACAAATCTTTTTCAAAGGAAGAAAAATCATTAATGAAGGATGGATTTATTTTAAATGAATTTTTCTGAATAAAATGCCATGTAACTGAAGCCTTATAAAATTTATAATGAACACATTCTGGAATAGGTTTTAATACTATATCACCATCTGCATTCTTTCTGCTTTTTAAATATTTTTGCATCTCTATAAGAGAAGCGTTGTCATTAAATGCTCCCAAACTTTGATATAGGTCTTTGAGGAATGCTGCAATTTCAACTTCAGGAATTTTGTCACCTTTGGCATTAAATTGGGGAAACGATAATAATAATAAATTGTCTACCTCTTTTTTTGTTGAGTCTAAAGCAGGCTGTATATAGGGGAGGTCAATCCATTTTGCGCCCAGATGTGAGAATATTTCCAAACGTTCTGCAGGGTCAAAATTATCCTTAATTGTCTTTTCGGGATTGTTTGACTCAAAAAAAACATTTCTGATTTCTATTTTTTTTGTGTTTTCAATCCAATCCTTAATCATAATAACACCTTCACTTATCAGACTTTTAGCGAATCCTCTTTTTTTATATTTAACATCTACAACCAGGTAGGTTAAATGAATACATTTGCTATCAGCATACCAATCAGCAATGAGCCCTCCATTGACTTCTGATAATTGTTCATTAATACTCAAAACTATTATTGAGTGTGGTTCGGAAAGCTCTTTTTCTCCAATTACCCTTTTTTTAATGCGAATAAAGTCTTCCCTTTCATTTTTATCAGGAAACCCATTTGTATAAATCTTCTTAAATTGATCTGTATAATACTTGTTTACATTATATGATTCTAAATCAAGAATCAATTTCATCGCGGTAGTATCATATTTTATTGGAGACATAATTTAACAGGATTCTCTTTTTTTAACGAATGTTCAAAATTTAAATCATACACCTGACGTTCCCGTGGTATGAATCATTGGTGGGTTCGGGCTTCATACCCATCCCTCATTACAAACGCCGACTCGGTGAGGATATAATGAATTAACCACTTAAAAAACAATGTTTTATAAACAATATTAGGCATTTTTTTTCTTTATATAAACGTAATCCTTCCCCCTTAACCTATTAATTCTTCTTTTTTCTAAGTTTTTTTCTATTTGTTCAAGTAAATCATAAATAAATTTCAGTTGTTTCCAAATGAATAATCTGAAACCAATGTCGTTTAATTAAGTTTTGAGAAACTTTGTGACTTTGTGTTTTGGTGGCATAAAAACCATAGCCACAAAGTCTCTAAGGCACAAAGGTATCACAAAGAAAATAAAAATAGTAAGATCATTCTCTTAATTAAACGACATTGAATCTGAAACTATGACTTAAAATGATTCCAATGATGATTAGTCCGGGAATTAACAAAGATAAAATTTGTACCAATTCGAAATTTGCCTTATAATATCCAATAAAATACCACCCCACCGGAATTATTGCAATCCACATGAAAATGTACCATGAAAGAAATTTTAAAAACCATTTTATAATCATCTTGGTCTTTCTTTTATCTCTTGTTCATCAACCATGTTTCGCACTGGAAATAAAAACAAATATTTATCCCCATTATAATTAATCTTTAATTTCCATTCTTATCAATCAGGCTAATGTTTTTTTTTAATGTCTAACTATTCAATATACAAACCCAAATTTCGCTTACCTTGCTATATCAGATGAATAAGCGACTAACATAGTGCTTTATTCCTTTATTGTCTTCCGGGCAATTGAAAAACATTGTCCTGTTGCGTTAAAAACAGCACAATTTACATTTTTTTTCCTGTTAACAATAAATTGCAGGCACGAATTATACAAATATCACGAATAAGGTAAAAAAAGAACTTGTTCTGTAGAGGGGGTACCCATATTTAACCAGCCGGGTTTAAGTCTTTATTTTCTCGGGCTTACCGCATCATTTTATGGCTCAATTATGCCTTAAGTCCTAAATTTTTAGGTATTCGACTTTCAGTTTTTAACTAATTCTTCTATGTCCAATTTAATAATTTCCCAAACTTTATCTTTAAAGCAAATCGGAGTAAATTCATATTCAGCCTTTTCAAAGTTCGTTAGTCCCCTAATAATCTCTTCTCTGTTCAAATTGTAAGGATATCGCTTGATATAGAAATCAATCATCTCGTTAAGTGAGAA
This sequence comes from Candidatus Atribacteria bacterium, assembly GCA_016934875.1. Classification (GTDB taxonomy): domain Bacteria; phylum Atribacterota; class Phoenicimicrobiia; order Phoenicimicrobiales; family Stramentimicrobiaceae; genus JAFGSC01. The sequence goes on along the minus strand of JAFGSC010000314.1, from coordinate 1,361 downwards.
CTTTCCCAATAATTCATGAAAGTCCCAGAAATCTTTTTTTCGTCCTCCTCTACCTATAACATCCAACTTCATTGCGGCAATCTCTTCAATGCTGGCGAATCTAACTCCTTTAACTTCAATTAATGGAAAAACAAAATTATCTGTATAAAACAAATCCAATTTAACTAAATCAGGGGCTTCATTTCCAATAAAAAACGATTTCCCCATTCCAATAATATCAATTGACAACGAATCAATATAAGAGAATTTCTCCCGAAGAACCTCCTCTATTTTAAGAAAATCAATGCTCCCATATTCCGCATCAGTATACATATCAATGTCTACAGATTCTCTATGTCCCAATTGAAGGCTTAAATTCGTTCCACCAACCAAACGAAAGTTTTCAAGCTCTTTTAATTTCATAAGTTCAATTAATGATTTCCACAACAGATTTGAAACAGAACTTAAATATAGTTGCATAATAATTTACAGATTATAGTCGCTGATGCTTTTCTTAAAAGACGGTAATCTACTGTTTCCGATAATTTTTATTTCGGCGGATATCACTTGCCTCCCGTAAAAATTAATTAGCTCAGTAATCTCCTGGCTATTCCCTCTTTCCAAAACGCGTTTAATTATCGCTCGTTGTTGCTTTTCCCAATCAATTTGATTTATGTTTGTATCCCAAAAAAGGACCTGTCTGAATTCAGCAAGGTTGGGCTTCTTTCTTGCCGAACTTTTAGTAGCAAAAGTATTCACGTCATAACTTGCCTGTAAAAGCATAAAGTAATCTTGTGCAACATTAAACTTCTTTGAGAGCTTAATCGAAAGTGAAGGAGTAATTTTTCTCTTTTTATTCAGGATGGCACTGATAGTCTGTTTGTGCTCATTAATAGAGGAAGCTAATTCACTACTTTTAATTCCCCTGCTTTTTAATTCTCTGTTTAGAATATAACCCGGGTGAATGCCCATTATTTTATCTAGTTTAGGCAGCATATTATAAATTTTCACTAAAGATAGATAAAAACAAATAAAAAGTAAACAAAATCGTTTACTTATTTTACCTTGCAGGAAGATATGGGATCAAACAAAAAGTCTTTGGACTTAATATGAATCATGACCACAAAGTGTAATCCCTACCTCTAATTTTTTTGTATTATAATCATCGGGCTATGGTTGAGTAAGTCTCGTGGCAGTTTCTTTTTTCTTGTTCCTTTTTTTCCGGCAAAAAAAAGGAACCAAAAAATGCCTGATGGGCTGAACCTGTCTGACGTCGAGGCAGGCTCGCACCGTCTCCGATACCGCTCCGACTTTGCTCAAACAGCAGCCCATCAACTAAGGAATTGTTGTTTGTCCTCGCCATTGGCGAGGGAATCTTTGAT
>JAFGSC010000313.1 GCA_016934875.1 Candidatus Atribacteria bacterium | reverse complement strand
CTAAAGGCTGTAAGACAATTATAGAGGAATGTCTCTGTGGGTTTGAAAAAAATTTTTCGAAATTGGGCGACGTGGAGCATGAAAAAATTTTACCTCTAATTGTATTTATCTTTCTTAGATTATAATTATAAGGCATTCACAAACTACGATGCCAAATTATCTCTAAATAATTCAATAACCTCTTTAAATGCCTTAACTTTTAAGATATGAATTAGAACAATATATTGAAAAGCACCAAAAGTTATTTGGATTACCAAAATCCAAAGAGGAGACATGCCTTTTAATATGAAAAAACCTAAAGCCCACACGGCCAAACCCATTATTGTAGAACAATAGATTGTGGCAGATAAGTTTTTAAGCATTTCTGTAAAACGCATATTAATTAATCTGCCAGGTATCGTCCAACCAGGATATAAGAGGAGTGAGGTGCTTATAACGTATGATGAAGCAACACCGATAACTCCCCATTGCAGTCCAATAATAAAAGCAAAGACACGAAATATTCCTGCAAATATACCCCATTTTAACATGATATCTGTGCGCCCTTGTGAGGTGTAAATCCAACCTACAGTTGTTCCGACTGATTGCACAAGACCTATCATACAAAGAATTTGAAGAATGGGAACGACTTCTGACCATTTGTTTCCATATATAACTAATATAAATGGCTCAGATACAACCAAAAGACCTGTCATTAAAGGAAAAGTAATCAATGCAATACAGCGAGTTGCCTTGAGGTATATTTTTTTTATTCTATCATTATCGTCCTGAATTGAGGAAAGGGCTGGGAACATAACTTGGCTAACAATCATAGAAAGTTGGGTGATTGGAAGCAGCATCAAAGCATAGGCGCGTGAGTATATGCCTAAAGCAGCAGAGCTAATAAATTTTCCTATCAGAAGATTGTCAAAATTCCTTGCCCAATAGTTAAATAAGTTAAATCCCAATAAATTTGAGCTATAACCAATAAGTTCTTTTATTTTGTCCTTATTAAATGAAAAAGTGGGTTGGAAGGGTGAGTATGTCCAAAATAATAATGTAGTAATAGATGTAGATATGATTGAACGAAATACTAAGCTCCAAACCCCAAATCCTTTTAGTGCCATAATAATTGCTATCATGGCAGGTATAATAATAGCTAATATCTGAATATTCGCGATTTGTTTAAATGACATATTTTTTCTTAGTATAGACCTATTGACAATGCTTAATGAAGCAATGAAGAAGTTTAAGGAAATAACTATTGTGATTTTCTTCAATTTGGGTTCATTATAGAAAGAAGCGATAGGTTCTGATAATCCTATGATAACCCCTGTTAATAATAATCCAGTTATAATATTAACCCAGAAAATAGAATTTAAATGATCATTCTCAAGACCTTTTTTCTGGATGATAGCTGAACCCAGCCCCAAGTCTTTGAAAATTTCTGCAAATCCAGTAAAAACAATTATCATTGCAATTAAGCCAAAATCTCTTGGACTAAGAAGCCGAGCTAAAATTACTCCAATTATAAATTGAGTTGCTTGCTGTACTATCTGCCCTGTTCCTGACCAGGCAAGGCCAGAAAAGATTTTATTTTTTAAATTGTCCACACTTAATGGGTAAATTTTAGCAGTTTCCAAGTAAATGCTATTCATTGTCATCAATAGAAGTTACGTGATTATGATAGCAAGATACTTGTAATCATGGATTCTGATTATTATCGATTAAATCCAAATTTTGAAAGGATTCATTAAGGTTTGGCATTAAGGAGAATAAAAGGAAAGTTCCAACTTTTGAGCTGATTTAGATTAAAATGGGTAAGAAGGTTTCAATTGAATAGACTGGCAAACCTTAAATCAAAGGGTGTCTTTTCCGTGTTTTTTTATTCCCAAAACATCAAGGATTTTTACCAAATAATTGGTTCTATTTTTTTTTGATAATATGCTGTCTTCGTAAGAATATATCCAATCAGGACATGATTTGCACGGTTCTGGCAATAATTCCCATTCATTATTCAGATGAATTTCTCTAATTTTTTTTAAAGTTCCATTCCAAATATCACTGATTGACTGTGTCAGAACATTGCCGGCAACATATTTTGCATTCGGATCGGCTGGGCAAGTTGTTACATTGCCATCATGAGTTATAGCTAGTGTGTTAAGTATCCAATAACATGGATGTCGATAAAAATTATCAGTGCTTTTTGAATTTATTCCTCCACACCAAGAAATTTTCTTCCTAATTTTTATGTCAACATTTTTATTTTTCCAATATTTTATGAATTCATCCCTTTCCTTAATATTCTCTTCCATTTCAATAAATTGAACTCTTATCTTTAAAGGATTTCTTTTTTTATTATTAGCTAAATCAATTAATGTTAAAACATTATTCACTACTTTATTATAATCGCCACCAATGCGAATTTTATTATAGGTATTCTCGGAAATGGCATCTAATCCAATATGTATTGAATCTAATCCTGAATCTAGCAATTTAATGCAGCTATCTTTATCGAGCAAACAGGCATTAGTATTCAATGATACATCTTCCAAACCTTTTTTTTTGGCATAACTAATCATTTCAAATATTGAAGGTTTTGTTTTTTTAAGGAGCAATGCTTCTCCGAAAAAGACTGGCCATATTCTAGTCTTTTTATTAATAATAGAAATTTCATCAATAATTTTTTTAAACAGAGCCGCTTCCATCCTTCCTTTAGGTCGGGTCATATTCTTGTGGGTGCACATAGAACATTTCAAATTGCAGTGACTTGTAGTATCAATGGGAATTGAAGTTGGAAAGGCAAGATTTCTATATGTTTTTTCTGGCATTATTTATTAGTGTGCAATGTAAAGATTATTTTTGCTGGTGAGCCTGCAACAAATGAATATTTTGGGACATCTTGTGTAACTACCGAACAAGCCGCTATTACAGCGTTGTCCTCTATTGTCACACCAGGGTTGATAACTGCATTTGCAAATATTGTCACATTATCACCGACATAAACAGGTTTAAAAATATGATTGCGAGGGCCCTTAAAATAATCTGTTCTTGAAGAAAAAATCCCAACTCCTGGGGCACAGTCAAAATATTTTCCAATGTGAACTCCACCCTCACCACACCCATAAATAACACAGTTCGGGGAAATAACACTATTGTCTCCTATTTCTATAAGGCCTTTATAGTTGCACCATTTCAATCCTCCTAGGTGAAGGACGCTATTAGATTGAATAACAACATTTTTCCCCAAGATTAGATTATTTAATGGGCCTTTGATAACAACAGTTTTTTCAATATGAGAAGAATACTTTTTTTCAATATATAATACCTTCTTTCGATAATTATACAATGACAGAATATAGTTTAATAATGTCATGTTAAAATACTTTTTTTATACAACGCTTAAGTTGTGGTAATAAGCTATTGATCCAACTAATATTAATAATAACATCACTTTGTAAAGGCTGGCCTCCAAAACTCTTTTTAAAAGATTTTACGCCCTCATGACCACCACTGGGATTGAAATCAAACCATCTGTATCTTTTATCACAAGCATCCTTTATTGCCTCATACAAAATTAAATTTACAGAACGTAAATAAAAGTATTTTTCAAGCGAAGCCCCATGCCAATATACTACATGCTTTTTGGCATAAAAACATAAAGCTCCAGAAATTATTTCTTTATTATATTCTGCTATCCATAATTTTATGTATCTTGAATTCAATTGGTACATTTTTTCAAATATATCCCAAGTATATTTTGAAGAGACTTTTTCTCCCCATCTGCGAAGAGAATCCTCATACACATGATAATAAGATTTCCAATGTTCAAGAGTGGCAGCTGTAGTTACAATAACCCCTTCCCTTTTTGCCTTTTTTGCTGCTGATTTGTGCCCTTTTGTCCAATTCTTAAAAATGGATTCGAAATCATTGGATAAAGATAAGACATATGTTTCGTCATTCTTAGATATCTTAAAATCAATATAGCCAACTGTATCATTGTAAGGATTAATCCGCCATATGATATTCTTATGTTTTCTCTTAATGTAATTTAATAATATTCTTATGTGATCTTTGGAAAGAATATCGCCTGAAATCCAGCCTCCGAATGTTCCTCCTGGTGAAGAAATATAGTTTTTTAGTATTCCATGGTATTGCTTAGTATAAGAAAAGGGTAGCAAAGCTTTTTTTCCATCAGAAAAAAAAATAATCTGAGGATCAGGTTGAATTCTATTGAAGGTGTATGTCTTCCATATCTCTGCCCATTCTTTTGAATGAAAATATGTAGAATAATCACATTGCAACCAGAATCTATCCCATTCCTCGGGAGAAGCTGATTGAATTTTATTAATTGAAATAGGCATGAACTAAGCGACGGAATGTTTACATATTATAGTTATATTATGATTTATTATAAGCAGTGATTATAATTGGATCAATATATCCTATTATGACTATAGGGCTTCCAAAAAACCAAAATTGACTAACCCCTATTCTTTGAAATAATTATGTAAAAATTTAAGAGAAAGGGTTTTACAAAACGAATTTTGTCTTTGAAGTTCATTTTTTGAGTCGGTAAAGCCACTAATAAACTTTGTTATGAGCGATAGTGAAATGGTTAGTTTGGAAAACCCTATACTATGACTAATGAAATCAGGAAATCTTGAGGACTTTTTTAAATGCTTTAATAACATCGTTTACATCCTTATCACATAAGGCGGCTGATAACGGCAAGGAGACTGTTCTCGCTCCGATCCATTCTGCATTTGGACAATTGCCTTTTTTCCAACCGTATGTCTTGCGGTAAAACGGATGAAGGTGGACAGGCAAGTAATGGACACCGACCCCTATATTTTCAGCAGTAAGTGCGTTCAGT
>JAFGSC010000312.1 GCA_016934875.1 Candidatus Atribacteria bacterium | reverse complement strand
TTTCCCAGTGGGGCACAACGGATGGCCGTATGCTGCGTAGCCTGGGTTGCGCCTGCGGCAGGCTATGCAGTATACGGCGTGTTGTGCGTAGATTTTTTATGTTTTATTTAAATTTCTTATTTCACTCTGGGAATTTCATTATTCTTTGCTTCTTGTAATTCTTGTTATCCCAAAGATTATAGAATTCTGGATTACTCAAATTGATAAACTCGATTTTTGTCTGGAACTTATTTGATTCAGGTGATTTGAAATCATTATTGTAAACATACAGTTTCCCTTCTTCCAGTTTGTAAAATATGAAATCAGAACCTGTTGTCAATACATATTTGTCTTCACATGAATTATAACCAATTCCTACATTGTCGTCTAATCCAATTACAATTTTCGAATCATTTATTCCCCAACTTTTCTTAATCAAGAAAATTCTTTCTCCATTAAAGTCGTTTGTTAATTCAACCACTTCTTTCTCTCCACTAAAAACAATGAAAATAAAAACTCCAGCAATAGTAATAGTCCCAATAATTATACTTGCTATTAATATCTTTATGAAAATCTTTAGCATTTTAATAGTTTGAATTTCTGACTAACGGTAAAAATTCAATTTCGTAAAAACCTTTGATTCAACACTATACCATTTTACCGTTATCTTAAGTAAACAATGTCTTTGGTATAGGGGGAATTCTGACTAACGTAAATTCTCCACCCTGATAATCAAGCAATTGAAAAACCAAGATCCTCAGGATTCAATCCAAATTTATCGATTTGCTTTTTAATTCTTTTAGTCAGTCCGAGTTTTCTTTTTTGGTCAAGGAAAAGATAACCCTCCGGATTAATGTATTGGGTATTCTTAACCACCATATTCCAGATAATGACTGCCAATTTACGAGCAGTAGCACTGATGGCAGAAGTCCTGCCTTTTCTGAAATTAACCCTATGGAAGAAATCCCTTAAAGGAGTTGACTCTTTTAAATTGCCGATTGCATTTGCTACATTCCTAAGTGCTATTTTCAACCGATTGCTGCCCTTGGGCACTTTACTTGAAAGCACTTTCCCTCCACTGATTTTGTTGTTTGGTGCCAACCTGAGCCAGCTTGCAAAATGTTTAGCCGATGGAAAGCGTTTTATACCTTCGAAGCCAACTTCACTCACAAGAGCTAAAACCGTAGAATGACTCAACCCTTCAATTGCAAGTAAATCAATACCCTCAAACATTTGATAGGCTTTCAAATTCAGGTCAATATTCTTGGGCGTGTTTTTATTGATTCGTTTATGTGATTTTGGATCGATATAATGCTGCTTCTTGTTATCATCATTATCAATGATTTGATTGAGAAACTGTTCTATTTGAATATCACATTGTTGAATCTTCAATTGGAGATGGTCATAGGTATCAAGTTCTTGCTTAAGGGCAAATAGGTAATCCTGTCTGCCGTTTGACTGAAGAGCTTTTGCAATTTCTTGTTCTGATCGGCGACAATTGTAATGCCGCAACTCTGCCAGTTTTTGAGGGTTGGTTTCGCCCTCGCATATACTTCGGATGATTTTCAAACCGGTGAGCCCGCAAATGTCTTTGACCACTATATCCAACCTTAAGTTAAGCAAACGAAGGTACTTTTGCATCTTCTTTGAAGTTGATGCTGCCATGTGAAGCAGGTTTTCCCTATGCCTGCAATAGGTTCGAAGCTGTTCGGTTTGAATATCAGGCAAAAAACTACTACTCAACAGTCCCAGTGAATGAAGCTTTTGAATCCACTGACAATCTTTGATATCTGTCTTCTTCCCCTTGATATTTTTGGTAAACTTCCCATTGCAAAGAATAACATCGAACCCACGGGCGAGGAGCACTGCATAGAGGGTTTGCCAGTATGTGCCCGTACTTTCCATCGCGATAGTCCGGATTTGGTTTTCGGCTAACCAGTCGGCTAAAGAAAAAAGATCTTCATTAAAGACGCCAAATTCACGAACATCGATATCTCCCTGGCCAATAGCAACCCAATGGGATCGACTCCCGATATCAATTCCCGCTGCTTTGGGATTGATAATTTTCATTGAAATTGAATCTTGCTCCATAAATATTCCTTTTATTGGTTGGTCTCTATGGAGATGTGCTTTCGGCAAAGTAAATATTCTGAACGGGGTTCCCGTAAAACAGGACCGCCACTGTAATCATCGCAAACATCTCAACCAGAATTACGCTCGTACTTTATAGTAACATTTTAAAAATCGGCCTTGCATAGAGGAGACAAATTTAATGGATCCAACCAAAATTTTACCCCGTTAGCTTAAGTAATCAATGTCTTTGGTATAGGGGGAATTACGCACAACGGATGGCCGTATGCTGCGTAGCCTGTGTTGCGCCTGCGGCAGGCTATGCAGTATACGGTGTGTTAGGGCACGTATTTTTAGTTGTTGACCCAATTTTTAAATTTTTCAAATTCATCATTATTGGATTCTATCCATTTATTTATCTCTTCACCTTTCGATAATGAGATATAGTAACTAAATGGTTTTGTCAAGTTTTCATTTGCCAGTTCATAAAAGAATGGGACATAAAAATCCCACCAGAATCCTGAATTATCTTTTTTTAATTCTCCAAGAATTTTGAAAAGTCCATCATTATTTTCAGCAAACAACTCCTGGTCTGATTTATCTTTATTTTCTTCCAAACTATTTGATGCTCTTGATAAACTAATCATCATTTCAGCGGCACCAAAGTCTGAATCTTTGTCCATTGGAACTATTACGTTTACATTTTTTTCTGAAGTCTGAGAAACTCCATGGTCAATATAATTTCTTAAAGTTTGATATTCTATTGCTGACCTACCTGAATTTGGTTCTAGTAGTAAGAAAAAGTAAAGTGGGAGCATAGCTTTAATTCTCGAACCTTTCTTTTCCATTATTTTACTCAGAATTAAATGGCTGCTAGCATGAGAAGAATTATTATTAATTGCTTTAATAACTGCATCATATGCATTATCTGTCTCACCCGAATTAAAACATGTAATGGCATAATTATAATACAAAAGGTAATTGTCAAAATCTTTTATAGCTTTCTCATAAGATTTTATTGCCTTTTTAGTTTGTCCCTGCATGTCAAGAGCATTCCCGTATGTAATGTATGCAGCTAAAAGATTATCTTCGTTTAGGTCAATAACTTTTTTACTATATATTTCAGCATTTTTGTAATCTTTGTCGGAAAAATAAGAGAATGCAATTTCATAATTGGCAAGACTTGAATTCGGGTCAATACTCAATGCTTTTTGATAAAATTCAATTGCCTTTTTGTATTCTCCTTTGTCGTGAAATTCGATTCCCTTTTGTACAAGATTTTCAATTTCTTGATTCTGTCCAAAAATATAACTAAACATGAAAATCAACGAAATAGTGAATAGAAATCTAGTTTTATTCATAGTATTTTGGTTTTTTCAATATGTGCCCTAACGGTTGGCGGTAAGAAATCGTTGCGCATTTCGGAGCTCAAACCTATCAAACCGCTACACCGTTTATTAAATGTTATGTCGTTCAAATTTAGCACTTTCCGCGCAATGTTTTTTACCGCGTGTTG
>JAFGSC010000311.1 GCA_016934875.1 Candidatus Atribacteria bacterium | reverse complement strand
TCCCCTGCTCTTTTAATACAAGGATTCCGGAAAGTTTTATAATATTTTATTTAATTAATATAGACGTTTATTTAAAAAATTATCTTCTACGCCCTTCTCTGCTCTAGTGGTACCAAACTCACTTTTAGTCTCAAGAAAAAAGAAAGTTGGAAATGGTAAACTAAAATGCACCTAAGATAGAAAATAAAAATTCACTTTCCCTCTCAATCTTTCCCTTACAAAAAGTTAGAAAAATTTAAACAATTATTAAGTTAGTACAGCCATTCTCTTTGTACTTAAAAGGTTCGAATCCTATCCGGCTCCCCAGACAGAACGATTTTCGCAACTTTTGTATGAGGGAGGAAACTGAAAAAGTGTATCAAAAGTTGGAAGAAATAATTAATATTTAATATTATTATTAAATCGCTTACAAAACGTTAGAAAAGGTTACCGAATTATTGAGCTGGTATCCCTTCCCTATTTCTCTAATTTATTGTGGTAAATCTGTCAGAAATTGCGCGGCCAGGCTGCTTGCCCAGGCGCGCTTCGCTTCCCAATCCCGTAGGTCACTTGCCGTTTAAAAGAGCATTGCTCTCTTCGTTTTTCAAAGGTGCAGAAAGAATTGTCGGGAGTAAAAGTGGAGTTGGAGAAAATTGGATAGAGGCATAAATATAATAAAAAGAGATAAACTAAGATTTATTTTGATTATCTCTTTTTATTTTTCAACCAATACCCATATTAATTCACATGGTTCACCTGAATCATTATATGAATAATGAGCTTCGCCTGCTGGAATAAACCCTGCACTATTTGCTTTGTTTGAATAAACTTTCCCATCTATAACAATTTTAGCTTCACCTTTTATAATAAAAGAGTATTCGTCTTGTTCGTGACAAGATAGTCCTTCTTCCGGAGAACGTGCTCCCGGATTAAAGACCGCATAACCAAAAGTTACCTTGTTATTAGGCGTATTTGTTTTATCGAAAAAAGTCACTAATTCACATGGGAGTTCATATTTTTTGTCGGATTTCACATAATTATTTTCTATCATCATTCACCCCGTTAAAATTCTTTTCTCAATTTTGGATCTAAAAAATCTCTAATGCCGTCACCTATAAAGTTTGCTCCGATAGCCATAGAAAGTATAGCTAATCCTGGAAATGTACAAATCCACCATTGCATAAAGTTATCCATCCCGTCAGCAACCATTGCACCCCATTCCGGTGTGGGAGGAGGAGTACCTAAGCCTAAAAAACTCAAAGTAGAGAAAAATAATATTTGATTCCCTATATCAAGTGTTGCAATAATCACAACCAAACCAATAGTATTTGGTAAAATTTCTTTTACCAGTATTCTAAAATTTGACGCACCCAAAGCTCTTGATGCCTCAACATAATCATTTTCCTTAACGGAAATGACTGCACTTCGCATAATCCTGGCATAAGTAGGCCAGGCAACAATAACCAAGGCAAGTAATGTATTATATAAGCTAGGTCCTAATACAACACCTATAACCATGGCCAGTATTAATGCGGGGAACGCTAAAACCATTTCGGCAATACGCATCATAATATCATCCACGATTCCACCTACATAACCGGCAATACCACCATAGATACTTCCCAGCGTTCCTGCTAATATAACGGTAATCAATCCAGCTGAAACACTCAGTTTTGCTCCTACGATTACTCTACTAAGAATATCTCTCCCTAATCGGTCAGTTCCAAGCAAATGAGTCTGATTAGGTGGTTTTAATCTAGCAACCAGATCTTGTCCTAGGGGATCAAATGGAGTTATTACATTGGCAAATATAGCTATTAATATCCAAACAATACAAATGGTTGTTCCGATAGCGAAAAACAGATTATTCCGATACATTTTAAAGAGTTGTTTCATCAACTGCACCTTATTCTCGGATCAATGACCCCATATAGTATATCTATTATTATATTAATGATACCGTAGTTGACTGCGATCAATAACGATACCCCGATAATAGCAGGGAAATCGAGATTTTTTACGGATTGAAAGGCAAATTGACCAACCCCCGGCCAAGCAAAAATTGTTTCTACCAATACCATACCTCCCAGCAAGTTACCAAATCCTACTCCTATTACAGTCAGCACTGGAATGGCTGCATTTCCCATAGCATGCCTAAACATTAAGGGTACTGCAGATAATCCTTTGGCACGAGCCGTTCTAATATAATCTGTAGAAAGTGTTTCCAATAGACTAGCGCGCGTTGTTCTGGTTATCAAACCCATGGTAAAAGAAGCTAAAACTATTGCAGGTAATATTAAGTGAGATAAACTATCATACATGGCTTTAAAATCACCTGTTAACAACCCATCCAAGACATAAAACCCGGTGATATGTTGTGGAGCTTCAATACCTATTGAAAGTCTACCTGTACCGGGAGCCCAACCTAATTTATAATAAAATACATATAAAACCAATATAGCAAACCAAAAACTGGGTACCGAAACTCCCGTAACTGATATTGCTCTTAATGATTGATCAAGCATAGAATTTCTTTTTATTGCCGATATTATCCCAAAGAGTACGCCAAAAAATGTCGCTAGTAATATTGACAAGGCTGCCAGCTCAAAAGTAGCCGGATAATATCTATTTAACTCTTCTATCACTGTATTACCAGTTCTAATGGATTTTCCAAGATTACCTTGCGCCAGATTTTTCATATACAATCCATACTGAACTATGAGTGGTTTATCTAATCCCCATTCCATTTTAAATGTTTCCACTATCTCCTCATTAGCAAGACTACGAGGACTTAGATAGGCTGAAACACCGTCTCCCGGAACCATTTTGGATAGTATAAACACAAATGTCGCCACACCTAAGAGTAACAACAATAAAAATAATAATCTTTTTATAATTAATTTTAAAAAATTCAATTCCCATTCTCCTTATTATTTTTCTGTCATTTGGTTATAAGCAGGCGTGCAATTTTCATTGTTGTAAAGAGAAGAAAAATATACAAGGTATTCTCCTCTCCTTTTAGTCATAACATATTTAATTAAGGAAAGCCCAAAAAGGGCTTTCCTTAATTTTTTATTTGCGTATGATATTATTTATTTTACTTTTCCTACCGCTGTTAAATCTAATCTGTAAATATTAGAATATTCTACATTGGACACCTTGTTTGAAGCAACAATATACTTGGGATATTGAGCGTATACAATGAATGGTGAATCTTCAGCAGTTGCTCTTTGCACTTCCTCTATTAAAGCTGCACGTTTAGCCAAATCAGGCTCTCCTATAATTTTATCAAACATTCCTGCCAATTCAGGATTCATATCAGCAGTCCAACCTGCTCTGAGTCCTACAAATTGTCCAGGTAAGAAAGCCATTTGGGTATTCGGATCATAATAATCAGGACCCCAATACATCACTGTAAAGCCTAAAGTACCGTCTCTGTATGCATCACCATATCCGCCACCCCATTCTTGAGGAATGATATTTATAGTGATACCAATCTCTGCTAAGTCAGCTTTTACTTTCTCAGCTATTAAGGTAAGTGGAATACCTTCAGGGGCTAAATTACTAACAGGAAAATCAATTTCGAATCCATCAGGATATGGTGATTGTGCCAGGAATTTCTTAGCCTTGTCTAAATCTCTTGCTGAAGCTGCATCAATAGGGTCTAATGCGCCCAAGAAACCATATTGGACGAATGAAACAGGTGTTATTGCGCCTTCACCGATGATAGTTTGTAATCCAGCATAATCAACTGCATATCTTACCGCTTTTTGTACATAAGGATCAGAAACTTGTTTGCCGATAGCTGGGTCGTTATGCATTAATAAAAATCCCATGGTCATGGTTGAGCCGGAAATGATATTTACCTCAGAAGATGATGAAACACTTGTTATTTGATCAGCACTCAGGTTAAATGCTATATCAATATCGCCTTGTTGAACTGAGATTAATTGAGAATTTGCATCCGGCATATCCTTGATTATGATTTTATCATATTCAGGCATTTCTCCCCAATAATTCTTGTTTTTCACCAATACTAAAGCATCATCAGCTATAAAACTTTCCATAATATATGGACCCGAACCCGCTGATGTATTATTTAAGTAATCTTGAGCTTTATCAGCGCTTGGAGCTGTTTTATCACTTACTCCACCGTTTTCTATGACTATTGCGCTATCTAAAACAGCATATGAAGTGGATGTAGTTTTTGAAATAAATGATGAGTCAGGCTGTGACAAGGTAATAACTACCGTATCCTCATCAGGTGCTTCAATGCTAACAACGCCATTTCCATCAGCATCCACTAATAATGCAGATGCATTTGATTGTAGATTCATAGCTCTCTCGAAGCTGAATTTAACATCAGCTGAGGTGACATCATTCCCGCTAGCAAAAACAGCATCAGGATTAAGGGTAAAAGTATAAGTTAATCCATCTTCTGAAACCTTAACTCCACTTGCTAATTGCGCAACCGGGAAGTCTGAATCAGGGGTTATCTCATATAGCGTATCGTAGGTAACTCCAATAACCATAGGAGCATATAACTCATATGCATAACCCGGGTCGAATGTAAAATAATCAGGTTGTAAAGCAATAACCAAAACATCTTCTGCGGATTCGCTATACGCTGTCATTATCGATAATGATAAACATAATAGTAATACCAAAATTATAAAACTTTTTTTCATAATGAAATTCTCCTTTTTTTAATAATAAGATGAATGATTTATTCAGCTAAATGACATGCTACAAAGTGTTTACCTTTTAGTTCTTTAAACTCAGGT
>JAFGSC010000310.1 GCA_016934875.1 Candidatus Atribacteria bacterium | reverse complement strand
CTTCCCATGATCTATATGACCTATTGTACCAACGTTTACGTGTGGCTTAGTCCTTTCAAATTTTTGTTTAGACATCGCTATCCCCCTGTAGAGTTAAAACTCAAATATGATCAAAATCTGTTTCTTGCTTATCTCGTCTATGAAGCCCACGACCGGGATCGAACCGGTGAACCTCATCCTTACCAAGGATGTGCTCTACCTACTGAGCTACGTGGGCGAACAGCAAAAAATAGCTAATACAAAAATGCTAAAAAAATGGAGCGGGAAACGGGATTCGAACCCGCGACCCTCAGCTTGGAAGGCTGACGCTCTAGCCAACTGAGCTATTCCCGCCCATTAATCAAGGGACACCCGCTTTCAAAATTAATATGGTGGAGAGGGGAGGATTTGAACCTCCGAAGGCTTCGCCGGCAGATTTACAGTCTGCTCCCTTTAACCACTCGGGAACCTCTCCATTTTTATCCCTTTATGGAGCCAGCGAAGGGAATCGAACCCCCGACCCACTGATTACAAATCAGTTGCTCTACCATCTGAGCTACGCTGGCCCTCATTATGAAAAAATGAATCTCGAAGAATAAATATATCTTTAAAATATATCAATGCCAGCAATTAATGAAAATTACCTCCTATTTTCAATAATTGCCATTTTTCTCATTTTATCATCGATTTTCTTTAATTTAATAATATTTTAACCTTTGTCTGACTTTATCCATCTTATTGTGCAAAGAAAAAAAGCAAAATATTTTAACCGTAGATTTCAAAAGGTAACTCAGCAATATATTAATTTAATCAACTATATTAAATAGTTATAATATTTTATATTATGCAAAATAATAATCGGACATATTTTCCAGGATAAAGATTAGCTATGACAGGGTTAAAGATAAGACAAACACAAGAGATATCAAAAGCAACATAACCTGTTAATATTATTCAATAACCGTGCTAATACATGTGATGAATTTTTAGATATTATAGCTAATAATCCATATTTGATGAATATGCTATTCCAATAAAATAACAGGGAATTGCATCCATTAAATATTTTTAATATTTTGTCAAAATATATACTTGGTTTCTTCTATATTCTATCTTTTAAAAATGCAATAAAATTCTAAAATTTTAATTTTATATTCTTTTTTTTGATCATATAACTAATCTTATTAAATTTACTTTTATTCTATTGATTAATATATTGATGCCTTTTTCATAATATGCTATAAATTATCGTGTTTTATATAACTATTCGGAATTATTGAAGGAGGAAACTATCATGGCGTCTCTGATCGGTGGGTTAATTGCTTTTCTTTTAGGTCTTATTTTTCTAATTATTTGGCGTTATTCATTCTGGGAAGTGCTTAAGGGCACACTTCCAATACTGTTTATTTTAGGGGGCGCTCTTGCAGCCTATCTCGGATATGAAGAAATTAAGGATAAAACCACATCAACCAGTTCGAATGATGAAAAGGATGAACTAAAAAGTGAGGTTGAAAGCCTGAAAGAGGAGATCAGAGAACTTAAAGGCGAGAAATCTAAACCGGCTGAAGGTGATAGTGAATAACAGGAATATTGATCAAAAATAGCGATTTGTGAAAAATTAAAAACAAGAGCCACCAATGATCAGGAGACCTATTTAACGTAAGTCTCCTGGTCATGGTTTTAACGCCTACCTTTTCTGAATTTCCAGGCTATTAAAAAAATACCTGATTTCAAATTCGGCTGTTTCAGTTGAATCTGAGCCATGAACAACATTCTTTTCTATATCGGTCGCAAAGTCTCTTCTAATTGTTCCTTCCTTTGCATTATCTTTATTTGTCGCCCCCATCAATTCCCGATATATTGATATTGCATCTTCTCCTTCGAGCACCATAACCATGCAGGGACCTGATGACATGAAATCCGTCACACTTTCAAAAAAAGGCTTCCCCTCATGAACAGCATAAAAACCCTTTGCCTGCTCTTTGGTCATCAAAATCATTTTTGCAGCTATTACCTTTATATTTTTTGCTTCTACCCGGCGAATCACCTCACCTATAAGATTATTGGCGACCCCGTCCGGTTTTACAATTGATAAAGTACATTCTCTCATTTATTAAATTATACCTCCTGTATTCTATTTTCATTGACCATACTAACCTTAAATTGTTATAGAAGCCCCCTATAAAGACTAAGAAGACATATCAGTCAAGTTTTTTTTAAGGAAAAAGGATAAATCTTTTCCGATGTTTGACTGTTTGAAAGGATTATTATGGATAATATCAAACAAAGATTAGAAGAGGTACACGCATTCCAGTTCAGATGCCATCCAGGGGTCTCATGCTTTACAAGCTGCTGTCAGGATATTAACATTGTCCTTACTCCCTATGATGTCCTCAGAATGAAAAACGGTCTTGGTATTTCTTCAGAAGAATTTCTGGATAAATATACAATTATTGTTCCTAAAGAAGGCAAACTTCTTCCTGTTGTCATATTGAAAATGAATGATGATGATAAACGATGCCCTTTTGTAACAAAGGAAACAGGATGCAGGATATATTCAGACAGACCATGGCCATGCAGGATGTACCCGCTGACCATGAATGACGATGGAACCTATAGCCTGATAACAGACGCATCAAGATGCAAAGGGCTTGAAGAAAAGGATACAAATAAGGTAATTGACTGGCTTCATACCCAGGAAGTGGAAGAATACGATGAACTGAATGAATTTTTATCCAGCCTCACAATACAGATGCAATCTCAAAAACTTGCTATAGATAATCCCCAGATTCAACAGATGATCTTCATGTCCCTCTATAATATAGACAAGTTCCGCAAATTTGTTTTTGAGAGCACTTTTCTTGAGAGGCTTGATGTCGAAGAGGATATACTGGAGAAGATAAAGAACAGCGATACCGACCTGCTTAAATTCGCATTCGAATGGATCAAATTCGGCCTGTTCGGTAAAAAGGTATTCTGGGTGAAAGAAAAACCCCAAAAAAAATAGGTTATTATATCCGGAAAAGATATTGAATGACTGACATCCTGGCCCAGATATCTCCCCAGAGAAGCACACAATACAGTAATATCGCCAGCACACTTGCCCCGGCTGAACTGGCTACAAGTCTAATGGGGCCATCCCTTTCATCTATTGTGAGAATAAAATTGGGACATCAGGAATACCTTAAATTCACCATTCCGGATGATTCACTGGATCAGAGATCTCTTTATGAGCTTGGAAACCTCTCTATGACATGCAGCTTTTTTTACTACTATGAACACATAGAGTCGTTAACCGGTCCTTTTCTGAAACCGATAGAAATTCAGGATCAGCATTCACTCCCCTATGATCTTCTTATGACACGAAGATACAAGGGGAAGACAAACGAAATGTTCACACATTTTTTATGCAATCTTGCCAGATACAGTAGCAGGTATTCCCATTTACCCTGGAGTGACATCAGAATATTTGACCCACTGGCAGGAGGCTGCACCACACTTTTTACAGCCCTTTATCTTGGAGCAGAAGCTGTTGGGGTGGAAAAAAACTCAAAGGATGTCCATTCCACTGTGACATTTCTTAAGCAATATACAAAGGAACAGAAAATCCCCTGTATTTTTAAGGAAGAAAGACTTAAAAAATCTACCAGGAAATACTGGTTTACCATTGGAACAAATCAACAACGATGTCTGCTTGTAAACGGGGATACCATTGATTCAGCATCATTGATTTCCGGTTTAAAAAAACCCCATTGTATTGCAACAGATCTACCATATGGCATTCAGCATGGTGGACACATTATCGAACTCATAATCAGTGCGCTTCCGGAATGGTTATCCATTCTACTCCCCGGAGGCGCAATTGTAATGTCCTGGGATTCATCACGGTTTCCACGTAAAGATATGATAAATTTGATAAAGGATCTGAGTCCACTCAAGATTCTTGACGATGACATATATGAAAACATGGCCCACAGGGTGGACCGTGTTATTAAGGAAAGAGATGTTATCGTTGCAAGGAAAGAAGAGTTATAGATTTACCTTTT
>JAFGSC010000044.1 GCA_016934875.1 Candidatus Atribacteria bacterium | reverse complement strand
GTGTACGATAGGGTTTTAAGATCTTAGATTTGCTCAATTTCTGTACTACTGTCAACTCTTGCTTACGGACACTCTCCGGTATCAAATTACTAATATTCATAGTGAGGGCCTCGGTTTCACTCCAGCCATACATTCTTACCGCAGATGGGTTCCAGGCCAGAATACTTCCTTTTAAGTCTCTTAAGATAATGGCATCATACGAGTCATATATGATTGCAGCCAGCTGAAATCTATTTTCAGATTTTTTAATCATGGTAATATCCACAAAATTAATTACAGCACCCTCAATCACATTTTCTTGTGTACGATAGGGTATAATACGCATTTTGTACCAAATACCTTCATGAGTATGTACCTCCACCTCTTTGGGAGTTAAACTATTCAGCACATCCTGGGTATCCTCCACAATACGGTTGTAATCAACCAGATTAGTGACTATGTGCCCCAAAGGCCGACCCACATCGCTCTGGATCAGGTTGATGATTCGGGTGATAGCAGGAGTGAATCGTAAAATATGCAGTTTAAGATCCACAAAAATGGTACCAATACCCGTACCAGCCAAAAGATTGTTCATGTCATTATTAGCCCGCGACAAATCATCAGCTTTGGTTTGCATCTCAGCGTTGACTGTGGCTAGTTCCTCATTAACTGATTGCAGCTCCTCTTTGGAGGTTTCCAGCTCCTCGTTAGCCGATTGCAGCTCTTCGTTTATCGACTGCATCTCCTCATTTGAGGATTTTAATTCTTCGTTAGTGGTTTCCAGCTCCTCATTGGTTGCTTCCAGATACTCTTCCTTGGCATGTAACTCCTGTTTGAGTATAGCTAATAACGAATCATTATCACTGTTTGGGTTGATTTTTTTTGAAGCATTAAGATTGTCTATTTCTTTACCAATATATGAGGTAGTTCCTCTCTGGGACTGTTGAGCATCGAAAGGTTGCACTTGTTCTAAAATAACTAAATATAATGTTTCTTCAGTCATCGCAGAAGGGTTTGTCCCATTGTCGAGCTCGATGGCAGGTGGCATAGGTACCGGACAAACCGTCAGGTTAACTGTAATGAAATTACCGTTGGATTTGATGTTCAGGTTCGGTTTGCGCACTATTTCTTTACTGGTCGTGGTTTTATGTAAAGCCTTGGTCAGGTCATACCGCAATCCTTCTCTAGCCATCTTTAAAATATTACTGATACGAGTCTCCCCCGGGGTCGGCTCAAGGAATAGACCGGTTCTGCCATAGAGATAGAGAATATCGCCATAATTGTTGACAAGTGCCCCAGCCGGGTTGAGCTGTTTCAGTAACACCTTTTCGATAATTTCTTGTAATGATAGTTTTCTGTTATTCTCCTTTTTTTTACCGGTTGCTATTACAGTTGGGGACAAAAACTGTCCTGAAAACAGGTAATGTGCGTTTTGAATATCCTCCCTGCGCTGATATATCTTTAACTTTCGATGTAATGTGGTAAAAAAATTACCAAATTCACCTAAGCTCTCCGAAGTGCCCAGGAACAGGAAACCACCCGGGATCAGTGAATAGTAAAAGAGTGATATAATCTTCTTTTGCAATGCCCCGCTCATGTAAATTAGAAGATTGCGGCAGCTGATCAGGTCTATTTTAGAAAAAGGTGGATCTTTGGTTACATCCTGCTCAGAAAAGATCAGCATGTCACGGATGGTTTTGTTGATACGATATGTGCTTCGGCCAGACTCTGCTGAAAAAAAGCGAGCCAGCCTCTCAGGCGAGATGTCAGTAGAAATACTGGCTGGATAAACACCGGCACGAGCTGTTGCAATGGCTTTGCTGTCAACATCAGTACAAAAAATCTGCACTCTATAGCCCTGCTTTAGTTTTTCGCGATGTTCCTGTAGGAGAATTGCGAGGGAATAAGCCTCTTCACCAGTTGAACAACCAGGTACCCAGACACGTATTAATGCACCTGCAGGCTTGTTGTTAAATAGTTTTGGTATAACTTGTTCCTCGATTGCCTTAAATGCTTCCGGATCACGGAAAAAACTAGTTACACTGATTAACAAGTCATCAAATAGTGTATCTACCTCAACGGGATTTTTTTGTATATAATTTGCGTATTTTTCTATGGTCTCGATCTGCTGGACGGCCATTCGCCGTTTGATACGTCGGTGCATGGTACTTTGCTTGTATTGAGAAAAATCATGGCCGGTCTGATTACGCAATATGATAAAAATTTTTTTCAGCGCATTCTCGTCATTAGATAATGGACGATAATCTGTACGAGAAAGCTTGCCAAAGGCATGTTTTATATAAGCAATAAGCTGGGCGGGCATCTCAGCCGGTAGCAGTTCATAGTCCACCAATCCGGTTGCAATGGCACTGCGTGGCATGCCGTCATACTCTGTGGATGCAGGATTCTGCACCATAACCATTCCACCCTCTCCCTTGATTGCCCGCACACCTAATGTGCCGTCACTGCCCGTGCCCGAAAGTATAATACAGATCGCTTTCTCTCTCTGGTCCTGAGCCAAAGAACGAAAGAAGAAGTCAATCGGCAGACGAAAGCCGCGAGGTACATTAGGCTCTATCAGCTGCAATGTTCCATTCATTAAAGCCATATCCCGGTTAGGCGGGATAATGTAAGTGCAATTAGGTTGTACTTTCATTCCGTCTTCAACTTCGAAAACCTGCATCCGGGTATAACGCCTGATTAACTCGGAAAGAATGCTCTTGTGATCAGGAGCAAGATGTTGTACCAATACAAAGGCCATATTACTATGAATGTCATTTGGTAAAGCTGAAAAAAAGGATTCAAAAGCCGCAAGGCCACCTGCTGAAGCACCAATTCCAATAATAGGAAAACCGGTAATTATCTTTTTTTTATTCATATTGATTTCTTTTTTGCTTTTATAAACCTAACACTTCCATATTTACTATATATATTTACTACTATATAATTCAAGCAAATGTTGTGCCAACCCATCTTTTTTAAAACAAAAGTGCATTTAGAACTCTCCAAATGCACTTTTTACTAAGACTTATAGTTAAAACTTTTTTTCCAGCCTTCGTTTTTTAATTAATTTTATTTTTAATTATTCCCTTAAACTATGGTTGACATACCCTTATTGTCTATCAAATATATGGTCACATCACCATATTGTTCTCTGAATTGGTAATGATACTACAAATCATACGCCTGCTATTTTGGAGGGTGGAGTTTAAATTCTTTAATCTTTAAATATAAGGTTTTATAATTCATCTTTAATAACCTGGCTGCTTCAGCCTTATTCCAATTTGTTTTTTTTAACATTTCCAGAATAATTCTTCTTTCTGCATCTCGAGAAAGCTGGTCAATATGATTTTTAAGAGAGAAGTCAGTGGGGAAAGTATTCTTCCCTTCACCCGACACAGAAACAGGGCTCAAGTTGGCATCAAATTTGTTCTCTGCTACAAAATCAGGTAAATGCTCTGGTAATATAATGTCTTCAGCCATAATTATGGCCTGCGAAATAACATTTTGGAGTTCCCGGATATTGCCTGGCCAGGAATAGCCTATCAGTAATTTCATACATTCTTCCGAAATATCCTTAATTTTCTTTCCAAATATTGGATTGAATTGATTTAAAAAATGCAAAGCTAACAAAGGTATGTCTTCTTTTCGCTCCTGTAAAGTAGGAAGAGGAATCGAAAAAACATTTATCCGGTAATATAAGTCTTCTCTAAAATTACCCTGTTTTATTCCCTCTTCTAAGTTAGTATTACTGGCGATAATAACCCTTACATCAATTTTAACCGGATAATTATCTCCAATAGGGATTATTTCCCTTTCCTGAAGCGCTCTAAGCAACTTCGCCTGAATATTTACTGACAAATTTCCAATCTCATCTAAAAAAAATGTCCCTCCTTGTGCCAATTCAAATTTACCTATTCTTTTAGCTGCTGCTCCGGTAAAGGCTCCCCTAGTATGACCAAATAATTCGCTTTCTATCAGAGTTTCCGGCATGCTGTTACAATCAATGGCTATAAATGGCTTATCTCTTCTGGGACTGTGCTGATGGATAGTCTTGGCAATTAGCTCTTTCCCGGTACCGCTATCTCCTCTAATTAACACTGTGGCATTGGTGGGAGCAACTTTTTCAATCTTATACAGCACTTCTTTTATTTTATCACTTTTCCCAATTATATTATGAAAACTGTATTTTTCTCTTATATGGTGACGCAGGGAAACTACTTCCCGGGATAAATCGCGCTCCCGGAGAGCTTTTTTAATAACTATCTTCAATTCTTCGATGTTAAAGGGTTTGTTAATATAATCATAAGCTCCGAGCTTCATTGCCTTTACTGCACTTTCTACGGTCTGATAAGCAGTTAGCATAATGACCGGAATGTCCTTGTCGATGGCAATAATTTTCTCTAATGTCTCAATTCCACCTATTCCGCTCATCTTTAAATCCAAAAGGATTAAATCTGGTAAATATTCTTTAACCTTTATCAAACCTTCTTCACCACTATAGGCAACAAAAACTTTGTATTCTTCTTTTTCTAATAATCGAAGCAGACTCTGGCATAAATCGACTTCATCATCAATGATTAAAATATTGGCCTTAGTCATTATTTTCATCTCGTTTCCTGTTTTTTTCTCTTTCTTTCTTTATGGGAAGGCAAATACTAATAATAGCCCCTTCCCCTGGCTTGCTGTCTATAGACATAGTGCCCTTATGTTTCCTTACGATATTCCGACTAATAGTAAGGCCTAAACCAGTTCCTCCTTTAAAAGTAGTAAAATAGGGTTTTAATATTTTTTTCAGGTTTTCTTCCGGAATACCTATCCCGGTATCTTTAAATTCTATCATTATTACATTTTTGGCAGGATCAAAACTGGTCGTAATATAAAGTTCCCCACCCTTTGGCATCGCCTGGATAGCATTAAATATGATGTTTAAAAAAACCTGTTCCAGACAAGCCGAATCAAACCAACCCTGGGGTATATTTGAACCATATTTCTCAACGATTTTAATATTCCTTGGAAAGGAATGCCCTAAAGTAGAATTTAATCTTTCAAATATTCCATTAACATTGCAATAGGAAAAATTAAAGCCAGAGGTCTGGAAAAGATGTAATAAGCTAAATACAATCTTATCTATGCGCTTTAGGTTTCTTTGGATTGACTGTAATTGTTCTGCATGGTAATTGTCAGCAGGTATGCTCTCTAAATATTGCACAATTAAGTTGATAGTAGTTAAAGGATTCCTGATTTCATGCGCTACATTAATCACAGATTGTCCGATTATAGATAACTTCTTCAATTGATTAAGCTTGGATCGGGCTTTTTTTAATTTTTTGGCACTTTTTGTTACTTTTTTTTCTAACTTTTCGTCTGTTTCTAAAAGATTAAGTTGTAATCTTTTTCTTTCCGTTATATCCCTACCGCTGAGATGAATAATTTTCTCTCCTTCTTTGTTAATAAATGCCATACATATTAATTCACAAAACAATGGTTCTCTTCCTGGCCTATTTACACTTATTTCTATATCCGTTACTCTTTTTTTCTTTATTCTTTTATCTCTTAATTCTGTCATTATTTTTTTGAATTCGGGTATGAATTCATCAATAAGATTACCAATTAATTCCCTCTTCTTTTTTCCAGTAATTTCTTTAAACACCTTATTTACTCTGATTATTTTTCCTTTATTATTCAGGATTACTTGAAAATCTGGGGAATAATCGAACAGATATTTAAAATAATTATTTTTTTTATAGTTTAAATCTTTTTCTTTAGCTTTATTTTCTTTATTACCTAATTTTTCGGAGTCCAAAATGCCTCACCAAAAATTTTATTTAAATAGTATACTGGTTACTGTTTAAAAAGTATCTACTTTTTAAAGACAATAAGCTTATAAGACAATACTAATCAAAACTAATCCATCTACTAAAATTATTTTACATTATGCATTTTAAAAATTCAAGAAGTAAAATAAATGGTTCGTGTCAACAACTTGTGGATATTTTTTTCTTACCTCAAAAATTATGGAAATTGGACTTATTTAAGGCATCAACAATGGTAGGTAGCAAATTCTGACAGGGAAACAGGATAACCCTGCTAATAAATAGATATAGTCCTTGATTCACTCCTAGACTATCTTTTCTTTCCTTCCATATACTTTGAACCTCCAATGAATTTTATTATATCTATATATCCTGGTGTCCGGTAAAACGGGGGAGGTTCAAATAACCGCTTACTATAAATCAATAGGTATGACCTTATTTGATGTTTTAGAAAAAATATATAGAGAGTATGGCTACTATTCTGATTCCCTGGAAAGCCTTGCACATACCAGCAAAAATGGGCAAGAAAAAGTAAAAAATCTCTTTGAAAGGTTTAGATATAATAAAAATTGTTAAAGTCCTCTGAAGATATTGAAGATTATCAATCGTAGAACAGAACTATTATTAAATCTGGAAATAGGCTCCATAATCCTGCGTACATTGAGCAGCGGCGAGAATTGCTGCCCTATAGGTCGAACAGTTTAAAGAAGTAAAGGAAGTAATAGTATTACTATAGAATTCTCCCCGGACAGAACGATTTTCGCAACTTCTGCTTAGACGAAGATAGGGATAAAAACACATCGGAAGCTAAAAGAAATAATATATTCAGATTACTATTACAAATTCAATAATAATAGAATACACTAAGGAGTATAGCCCCCTTTTAAACATAAAAAAGGAATTTCTTATAACTAGTGATCCCGAGAAAGGTATAAGGACTATCCTGTCAATAAAAAAATGTATAAAGTGAAAAAGCATTGAAAACCATTAAAGCTATGCGAAGATCTATTTCCGAATTATATTTATTATTTTGGTATTCAGTTTTAAAGATAATCCCACTTGTTTGAGAGTATTTTATTTAATATAAATCTATCGCCTCCTCGCCTTTTTTGCCTTTCGTTGACTTATTAATAATTTTGCTTTTCTCTTGTCCCCTTTCGATAGAAAGTGTCCGCGAGTCTTACTCTCCTTCAAAATATCCTGAGTTTTCTTTTTTAGTTCTTTCAAAGCGTCATCC
>JAFGSC010000309.1 GCA_016934875.1 Candidatus Atribacteria bacterium | reverse complement strand
TTGCTAAGAGTTAAAAAAAATTGGGTAAAAATAGCAAGGGAGACGAATTTCCTCAAATTTAAAAATATTTGTTTAAACACCCTTTATTATTTGATATTTGTCCATTTGTCATTTGGAATTTTATTTTTCTTTGCGCTTCAGCGGTATAAAAATATCCCCAATTCTTAAAAATTTAAAAACATCTTGACAAATAAAAAAATAATATTATATTATTAGCTACATACAAATAAACAACTCATTCTGTCGCAGGTCGCACGTCGCCTGGCACTGGTATGATGACTAAATAACATCGCTTCCTGTTTCTCACCGATTTTTTTACCTGCACAAAATGAGGGTAGCGTTTCGCTTGAGATGTCCCTGACTGAAAAAATTAAATTAAACAATTTTTCCCTTGCATTATGATAACATATTTGTTATATTGAGCACATGGAATATACCATCGAATATTACAGCGAAGCTGTCGAGGAAGCGATTCTCAATTTGCCAGATGGTTTATTGGCTCGTTATTTGCGATTAACTGATCTGATGCTTGAATTTGGTCCCAATTTAGGAACTCCACATACGAAGGCAATCGGAGATGGTCTTTTCGAGCTGCGTGTAAAAAGCAAAGAGGGGATTGCAAGGGTTTTTTATTGCACCAAAATTGGAAAAATAATTATTATGCTCCATGTCTTTATCAAAAAATCTCAGAAAATTCCCAAAAAGGAATTGGAGATTGCTTATGCAAGAATGAAAGAGGTGAAAAAAATATGAGTCACAATGAATTAAAAAGAAAAGCATTGGACAGAAATGGCGTCAAAGCTGAATACGATGCGCTTGAACCTGAATTCACGCTGTTGAAATCCCTGCTTTCAGCTCGTAAAAAAGCAGGGTTGAGTCAGGCAGAAATTGCCAAACGGATGGGCACCAAACCTCCTGCCATTACTCGACTTGAGTCTTCCCTAACCAGTGGCAAACATTCTCCTTCTTTAGCCACGTTAAAGAAATATGTAGAGGTTTTGGGTTATCGTTTAGAAATCAGGATTGTTCAGAATTGAAAATGTATGCAAAAGTACTATTGGTTTATTTGGAAATTGATTATTGAATATTGAGATTTGTTTGACATTTGTTCATTTGTCATTTGAAATTTCCTTTGCGTCTTTGCGTCTCTGCGGTTTAAAAAAATATCTCCATTTCACAAAAAATTAAAAAACAACTTGACAAATAAAAAAATAGTGTTATATTATCAGTAACTTACGATTAAACAACTCATCTTGTCGCAGGTAGCACGGCGCCTCACCCTGATATGATGACTGAATAACATCGCTTCCTGTTTCTCACTGATTTTTTACCTGTACAAAATGAGGGTAGCGTTTCGCTTGAGATGTCTGTAACTGACCTGGGAGACCAATTGTGGAACAGATAACGGAAAATCTTCCCATTGAAAAGCAGCCGAAGCATTTGGATCACGTACACCATGTCTTTCGCACCAAACATCACAGCACTGGCAACCGAATACAATTTTCATTCTTAGTAGAATTTAAAAATCAACGAAATCCTTAAACCTTATTCCCTCATTTGACATGAAAATCGAATACCACAACTTATACACCCATTTTGTGCTCAGCACATTAGGGCGGCAACCATTAATCCCAGAAAGCAGCCGTATTCGGATAGAAAAATATATTACTGGAATTGTAAATAATAATTCGTCCAAAATGTACGCTATTCGTGCAAATCCTGAACATTTACATTTCATAGCTTCCCGATCTCCTGCAATATCGGAGCAAGAACTGGCTACCATTGTTGCAGAAAGCTCGGAGCGATTTATCAATGAGAATAACCTTGCCACAGGAAAATTTGCATGGCAAGGTTCAGCATCTGCCTTTTCAGTTTCAAAAGCTGATGTCGATAAGGTATGTAAATATATTCTTAATCAAGCCGAGCATCATAAGAAAGTGACCTTTGCTGAGGAGTATGAACAATTTATAAAGCATTATCAGGAAACCCTGCACAAGAATAAGAAAATAAAGTAAGGATGGGGGATTTTTATTTTTCTACTAAGGAAAAAAGATAAAAATAAGGTTCTTATGTCGAATTGATTAAAACCTTATTTTAGTCTTTAACACCTTAGTAGCTATCAAAATCAACGAAATCCTTAAACCTTATTACCTTATTGGGTATGCAATTGGAATGTAAAAAACGATACACACATTTTTTATTCGGGAAAAGAATAAGGTAATAAGGTTAGAAATGGGTGGTGTCGTTTTTCTACTAAGGTAAAAAAGATTAAAATAAGGTTTTTATGGTGAATTTTGTAAAAACTCATTTTAGTCTTGGAAACCTTAGTAGCTTTTGAAAATCAGCGAGAATTTAAAACCTTATTTTAGTCTTTAACACCTTAGTAGCTATCAAAATCAACGGAATCCTTAAACCTTATTACCTTATTGGGTATGTAATTGGAATACAACAAACGATGCTCCCATTTTTGGTTCAGCAAAGGAATAAGGTAATAAGGTTAGGAATGGGTGGTGTCGTTTTTCTACTAAGGTAAAAAAGATAAAAATAAGGTTCTTATGTCGAATTTTTAAAACCTTATTTTAGTCTTTAAGACCTTAGTAGCTATTGAAATCAACGAATTCCTTTATAACCTTATTACCTTATTGGGCATGAAAGATGAAGTTTTATTCGAGGGCTATTCCTTTTCATCAAAGGGATTGGATATGTATCCTAAATTATTCATGAATTTCAAAATTTATGACTGTTGAACTAATAAAAACTTATGTTCATTTCACAAAAATATTAAAAATACCTTGACAAATAAAAAAATTATGTTATATTAGTAGCAACTTATGAATAAACAACTCATTTTGTCGCAGGTTGCACGGCGCCTGGCACTGGTATGATGACTGAATAACATCGCTTCCTGATTCTCACTGATTCTTTCTCCTGCACAAAATGAGGGTAGCGTTTCGCTTGAGATGTCCCTGACTGATTTGGGAGACCAATTGTGGAACAGATAACGGAAAATCTTCTCATTGAAAAGCAGCCAAAGCTTTTGGATTAAGTACACCATGTCTTTTGCACCAAATATTACAGCACTGGCGACCGAATACAACTTTCATCCTTTGACTGAATGATTCAGGTTATCCCGCTACCTTTATTAACTTTATAACTTTCAATAAAACTGGAAAGTTGAAAAATTTGGAAATTATAAATATGAACTCATATTAATAAGAAATGAGGGTAAAATGACAAATGAAATATTTTTTGCTCGTGTTAATCCTCAGTATATAAAAATCACTGAGAATTATAATTATCAGGCTGATATTTCCGCTAATCAATATATCGAAGGATACGGTTCTCCCATTGGAAAATATGAAATACCTATTCCATATGATGGCGAAAAATATTTTACTTTACAAGCAATAAAAGATATTGAAAAACAAAAAAAGAATGCTTGGGAGCAAAATCAACTTGAGGCTCGGATTGGATATATTAGTATCACAAATTATTCTGCTACAGATTTAGATAAACAATTAAGCTTGTTTTTACAAAACAATGTAATTCCTCTTGATATCCCAGTGAAAAACGAAACAAAACTCTCCAGTCCCGAAGTATTGACAAATGATAATTTTATTTGTAACATTAAACAAGACTACACCCCTAGTTGGCCTGATAGTATACCACTTCAGCTAACTGTCAGTATCTTTGATGAAGATATATTAAGTGAATTGCAAATGAGCGGAGAATTAGAAAATTTGTCAGATGATCAAATGAAACGAGTAGTGGATTCTGTCGCTCAACAAGTTGGTTTTAAACGTAGCCTAATTTTTTCATTCAACCTGATCTTAGCATTACCAAGCGTTATAGGATGTGCCAATGATAAAGAACCACCTATTCTAACTCGTATGTCTATTGAATGGCCTGTGGCAACTTCACATAGATTAGTAAAATTAATCATAAGTGAGAATTCGAAAGATAGTGATAAACCAATTATTTATGATCCTGAGAGAGGTGTAATTGAGTGGGGTGATATTCCTTTTTTAGCGCCTAATAAAAAATCAGAAGGTACAGATTTATTTACTTATCAAGCTCCTCAAATGTTACTATTTATTGAACAACCTGGAGAATTATATCAACAAGAATTCTTAAAAGGAGAAATAGAAGTTAAAATACCAAGGCTTTTTTCTGGATTGAAAATTGACAATTTTTTAGCTAATGGTCAAAAAAACAATATTGAAATAAAAAGAGAGACAACATTATACACTAATATGAATATTGCGCTTGAAGATTGCTTCGAAAGAAAAACTTTTTCTCCATATCAACATATTCAATTTGAAGGAGTTATACTTAATGATATGCGAATGAATGATATTAAGACATTACTTGAAGATCAGGGATTTGTAGCTGACTACAGACAATTTAAGTTGGGTGACCAAGGAATTGAACGTTATATACTTCGAAGCTATACAACAAAAGAGTTAGACACCTTACGTCTTTGGATGCTCGTGGAAGGGACTCGTTCTAAAACAACTCGGAGGAAACAAATTCCTGGCGGTCAGACATATACCACTGAAGTAGATACTGGATATATGACTATTTATATGCGAGGTGAATTGCGTGGTTATAGTACTGATCTTGTACATTCAATGAATGAAATACAAAAACAACTTAAAGAACGATTTCGTCATGTTAGTACGATTGATTAGGAGGGATAATAAATGAATATCGAAATAATATCACATAAACCCAAAACTCGATGTTACATCTGCCACAAAGAAGATATTGATAAAATTTGCCATCATTGTGGAAACGCAATATGCAAGACTCATAACTCAACTTTTATTCCATTCGAAAAAGGAGTGGAAAATCCTGAGTATTCGAACCTTGATTTAGACCATTTACATAATGAAAAAGAAATTATACACTGTAAAGATTGCATGCATTATGTTAAGTCTTACAAGTGGATGCGGTCTAGGGCAGTCAAATTAGGTGTGTTTGGTTTAATTTTGGGGATTATAGGAGTAATTGGTGAATTATGGTTGATGGTTTTAGCCAGCGTTATTTTGATAGGAACAAGTATTATTTGGTATTTATCAATTAATAAAAAGCATAAAGAGAACTATGAAATTAAACGTATTAAAAAACCTCCATTATTTCCCGTTATTCCAAATATCAAAACAATCTCAGTCACTGAAAATCTAGCTGGATCCATTATTTTAGGTAATGATGGAAAATTTGCAACTCAAGCTGATAAAATTATGGGAAAAATTTCTATAACATTGCAGTTTTCACAAAGGGATAGAGAAAGACTTGACGCATATTTAAATGAATACAAATTGTCTAAAAATGAGAGTATAGAATTTAATTCAGGTTTTGCGATGCTGGAATGTTCTTCAGATTTAAAATTTGACGATCCTAATATCTTTCTTGAAAATCGTCCAAATATTATTTCGTTGAAAGGAACTATAGGCGAACAACCCTTTTTGTTTAAAAATGATTCGCTACGAGACAATTACTGGACAAATAGTTTTTCATATATTGTTGTAGATAACAATGAGGACAAGAATATTAAATTACCCATTCAAATTATCCCTACTTTAGTACAAGAAGGAGCACAAAGAGCGATTGATATTGTAGTCCAGATTCCACCCATTGCATACGACATATTAGATTTAGGTAAAATTAGAATTGAAGAATTTATACTTTATGCTCCTCGACGCTTAAGCAAAATATCTTTAATACAACCATCTGCTGTAACAAGTGCTGTTGCTCCTCAATCAGAGGATGAAGAACCTTTGCAGAAAATAGTGTGGAAAGGTATCGATATTCGTTCCGAAGGAATACGTGAACAACGATATAGATTCTATTTGCGGTTTGAAAATAAAATTGAGCCTACAACAATTTTTCATGGAAGCTTAAAATTGTCTTTCACTGGGACTCTATCAGATTTTAAAGAAATGAAGTTTTTTTATCCATGGGGCAAAGAACGAATTGATAATTTTAATTTTCAACGGCTTACATATTTGGATGTAAAATATGAATTAAATTTAGGTGGATTACGTTTTCAAGAGCAAGCTTTAGAGACAACACAATTAGAACGTAAGGGAGTCATCCCCGATCATGCTATGGTTACTCAATTAACAGAAGATCTAAATAATTCTGGTTTTTATTTAAAAAGAGTAATCGAAAATCCTGCCAGAACCAGTAAAGCTGGAGCACATATTACTAATCGTTTTTGGGATATAGCTGGGCGTTATTATGAAGGTGTCTATCCAATCGATTTTCACCTAGTATTAACTGGGGAAGAGGCATATGGTAAACGCAATGAAAGTAGGGTTCAAGTTGATGTTTCTGTTCAGGGAATTGTATCAAACAAAGAAATGAAAAAGAAAGTAGTTCAATTACGTGATCAATTATCTGCTATTACAGAAAATACGATTGACACTTTACCAGAAATATCAACAGAAATTTCTTTACAAAATGAACTAAACCAATTAGATTTTCAAGATCATGTTAATAAATTTCCTGAATCCATAGATGAAAAAGAGACAGAAAAACTCTCATCTAGTGAAGTTAGAAGTTTGTTAGATATGCTAAAAAAATTAGATGAAGCTCTAATAGAGGGACATATTAATGAGGTCAAGTACGAAGAAATACAAAAACGATACAAAAAACAATTAAAAAAATTAGGGTATTCAGTTTAAGGGAGGCAAGGATGGCTTTAATATGTGCTATATGTAATAACGAAAAGGCAGATGTGGTCTGCCATCACTGCGGTAAACCACTTTGCAAAGACGATAAGTGTCGTTTTTCTGTTGATAAAGATGAAGCTTTTAGTGATGAATCAATATCAGCATTTCATTGCAATGAATGCTTGAAAAAGTATCACAATCAAAACCAATCATTAAATTAAAGGCATATAATTGATCAATATTTCATTGCACCCAGATAAAGTATATTATGGTCAAAATACAGAAATTGTTTTACGATTAACAAACAATGGAAAAGGAATTTGCACTAATATACGTTTATCTTTTCAATTCTCTCGTGAAATATTAATTATCGGTGGTAAATCCCGTTTGCTTCGTATTGAATATTTGGAAAATAGTAAATATTTCGACTATGAATTGAATATTAAAGCAACTCAAAAAGGTGTTTTTAAACTTACTACTACTAATTTTTCTTATATCGATTCCACAGGACGTAGTGTACGTGTTTCACAATTGAGTATTCCTATTCATGCGAAACAAATTCCTAAAAAAGTAGAACAACCTAAACGTTTTAGTCAAATAACAAAAGGGATAAATATGGAAGATACTTTTCTTGTTACTTGGGGCACCACGGTGATAAACAAAGCGGTTGAATATCTATTTAATCAGGCTGGTGAGGTTCTAAAAGATTGGCGTAAAAAACGGATAAAGAATGAAAAAGATTCATTAGATAAAGAAGCAAAGGATGGTACCAAATCTATTGTAAATAATTCCGATGAATTAAAAGCTCTTTTAACAGAACAATTTAATAAAATTGAGCGAAATTCTCAAATTGCATCGTTTCGCATGCACTTACGAGAATCTGAAGCTTTAGTCAGACAAATTGAAAACCTGCAGGGAAATAAACTAAGGTACGAAGAAAAAGCTTCTACATTATTAAGCCCAGAGGATGAAATGAGAATTCAAAGCAAAATAGAAGAATTTGATCATCAGATTGCTGAAAAATCAAACAGATTACGTACTATTTTGGAAAAATTAAGTTTTAAAAAAATATATGTTCCCGCTTTAGACGAGTAATAGCTTAATAAAATCAAAAAATCGTATAACATACGCATTCAGTTGACCGAAACCGATCTGTTTGAATTTTGGCTAGCAGATCAACGCATCAAATTAAGATTTAAATTTTCTTTATTGGGGGAATAGAACTCAACAGATGAGCAGTAAATCGTTATCGAACTTTGTTCAGCTCAGCAATGTTATTTTCCTTGCTCTTAATTTCTTTTAATAACCATTTGCAACTGGTTTATACTCCAATCCCCCCCAACCACCTAAATCTCCAAACTCACCCCCACCGACGGCAGAATCCCAATATCGCTGCTGGTGTTGATTCGGTTCTCCCAGAAATCGTAACACGGGCGCTGCGGGATTTTGAAGTTGTAAATATTTTGAATATCGAGATAGACGATCAATGTCCAGTTGCAGAAATTGAAATAACGATCCACTCGAATATCCATGTTATGGGTTGATTTCAATACTACGAATAAGGGGGGAGATTAAACACATTATTTCATTTCATAAGCTTTATCATGAGGCCCTACTGTCAGGAATACGACAGTTCTATCCGTCAATTCTTCACAAAAGCAGTATTCACATACTGGAATGCGACGGCATTCTTCACAAATCACAAAAATAGCTCGAAAGTTTCGATCAACTCTGCTGCTACGGCAACCAGCTAAATTCAACTTTCCTGCTGTATCGACTAATTGTTCGGTGTTGTAATAAGGATCATTTAAAACACGATCGATACAACGTCTGATTTGTTTTTTCAGGGAAGCATAACGCTTTAAGTTTTTAACGAACAATTTTTCATAAACAGCTTCGTAATCATTCATTCCAAACTTCTTCCTCAGAATACAATTCTATTTTACCTGCTTTTTTTCTTTTAAGGATTTCTTGCATATCCTGGTAAAGAGGCATTTCAGGCTCAATATGAAAGATATTACCTTTTTCTTCGATCACTCGTTCAAGCTCCTCTCGAACGACTCGTCTAAGCAGCGGTTCTAATTTATCAATCATTTCCTCAATAGGAACGGTTAAATTATTTTCAACAACTGTACTCATTTTTTGCACCTGTTATTTTTTAAAAGTATCAATGAATTATTTTCAAGATGCACGGTGATGAAATATAATATATTTGAATCAATAAGTCAATAAATAAAGTGGCGAATTTTCATTCCAGCCATAAATAATATTCTTTCAATTAAAATATGGTAAATCACTTCCACTCAAAAAAACGATTACCAAACTTCTTTAAGTTTGGTAATCGTGTACCAACTCCATTAATCCATAAATCCATAAATCCATTACTCCAGTACCCCTCATACACTATGCGCATTGACTCAGTTAAAATATTCATCTCAGCTAAGAATCTAAATCTCCAAACTCACCCCCACCGACGGCAGAATCCCAATATCGCTGCTGGTGTTGAT
>JAFGSC010000043.1 GCA_016934875.1 Candidatus Atribacteria bacterium | reverse complement strand
TCTTGATGGCTATTTTGCAGAAGTATTGCCGCATGAAAAGATGGAAAAAATCAAAGCGCTGCAGGACAAAGGTGAATTTGTGGCTATGACCGGAGACGGGATTAACGATGCTCCCGCTCTTGCCCAGGCCGATGTCGGGATTGCCATCGGTTCTGGCACAGATGTCGCTGCCGAAACGGCTGATATTATCCTGGTAAACAGTAACCCCTCGGATGTTACCTCTATCATCCTCTTTGGAAGAGCCACGTATCGTAAGATGATTCAAAATCTGTATTGGGCAACCGGATATAATATCATTGCCATTCCGCTTGCCGCCGGGATATTATCTGGTTATGGCATATTGGTTTCTCCGGCTATCGGTGCTGCCCTGATGTCTCTAAGCACGATCATTGTGGCTATCAATGCCCAATTCTTATCAATAAGCAAAAGCTAAATTGAAAATATCAACCCCACGAGAACCTACTTTCTTTAGTTTTTATTCCCCTGATCTTGAAGGATTTACAAGCGCTAGCCATTTTATTGAAGATTGTGCTATCAGGCAAAGCCTCTTTGCTACTTTAACAGCTACTCTCGGTAAAATATCTTTAGAAGTCACCGAAGCATTCTCATCGAAAGTTTCCATTGTTCTGTTAAAATGGAACTAGAAACTTAAGAATAATTTAAATGATTAGACAATATTTTATAATTATATTATACTGAGTACTAATCTTGATTCTATGCGAATTTTTAATAAACGATATTAAGGATTTTATTTTTTACTGGAAACAAAAACAAAAACCTATTTAATTCTATTTTGGAATGATAACATTAAGAAAGGAGAGTCATACCATTGGAAAAAATGAAGATTGCTTTTATGTATGTAGCGAAAGATGCAGATCCTAAAAAACACCGCGTAATCGTTCCTTCGCCTGAACAATTGGAAATGACTGTTATCGCTGTGAAAGACTTTGATCAAGCAGTAGAGACTGCGAAGACACTGGTTCAGGATGGCATAAAAATAATCGAATTGTGTGGCGGATTTGGTTACCTAGCTACCTCAAGAGTAAAAAGTGCGGTTGGGAGTCGTGCTGAAGTTGGTGTTGTTCGTTTTGATAAACATCCCGGTTTAAATGGCAAAAGTGGAGACGAGGTATTTTGATTTTTTCAGTGATTAATAAAAGTAAACCAAGTCTTTTATTTTTCTTTTTAATTATGGTTAATTGTTATAGTATCCTTGTTTAAAAGAAAATTGAAGGAAGTATTTGATGATGACCAGAGAAGAATTATTAGATAAAACAGAAAAAATTGCCCATGACTTTGAATCAACATACCATGGTTGTGCGCAATGTGTATTAGGAGCCTTCAGGGAGATTTTAGGAAAAGAATTCATAACGGATCGTATTTTTAGAGCCGGTTCTGGCTTATGTGGTGGTGTAGGGTGTTCTGGACATGCCTGTGGTACGGTGACGGCCGGATTAATGGTGATTAGCTTGTTTCACGGAAGAGATTTTGATGATTTTCAGAATACAGGGAAGATGATGGAAGGATTCAAGTTAGGCCAACCTTTGATTGAAAAAACGAAAAAAGAATATGGCAGTATTAATTGTTATGATATTCAAGAAAAAATTACCGGTAGACACTTTGAATGCTTTTCGGAAGAAGATCAAAAAGAAGCGAATGAAAAATATGGTTTACATACAGAAATCTGTTCTAAAGTTGTTGGAAAAGGTGCTCGCTGGACGATGGAAATTCTCATCGATAAAGGATTTGTTAATCCCAAGGATTTTTAGCTTGAATCTGATGATCATCATCCAAATCTGCTATATCACGGTATGAGAATTCCCATTACAATAGTGATAGCCTGGAACTTCTAAATAGAATAGCCAGGGCTTGTGATACAGAACTTAAAATTGATTTTGTCCCCAAAACAAAATAGTCCAGTAGTGGAATTAAGGTAAAAATTGAAAATATCAATTTCATACTTTATAATAAGTAAAAAGAAAAAATCAGGTCACAAAATATATAATCATTATTAACTTTGGAGTAGGCTTTGAAGTTCAGCGAATTGATAAGAATCCTGGAAAGTAATGGTTACTCTATTATTAAAGAAAAAGGCTCAATTCGCTATTATAGCAAGCCTGGCCAAAAGAAGTTGATTAGAGTAGACTATCATGGATTAAAAGAGGTTCCGACGGGTACCTGTAATTTTATCTTAAAAAGTGCTGGCTTAAAACAAAGGAGAGACGATTAAAATGATTAATTTAAAATATTCCCTGATAATAGAGGCAACAGAAGACCCAACTTTTTTTACTTTTTATTCTCCTGATATTGAAGGTTTTACGGGCGTGGGCCATTCAATTGAAGATTGTATATATCAGGCAAGATGGGGAATGGAAGAACATCTTGATTTATTGAAAGAAAGAAAATTACCGATTCCTGAAGAAAATAAAAATCCCGAAATTATTGTCAAAAACGAAAATAAATCAAATATAGCAGTTAAATAAATAATAGGATTGAAAATATATCAATTTACATTCAAATCTTTTTTTTCAAAACCCCATTTACTATATCCACTAAATACTAAAAACCAACGACTAATGTACTAATTTTGCATTCTTTTATTCTTGTAGAAATTAAATGTTATACGACATTTTCATTGTACCGAGCGAAGCGACAAAGCAATCCCAAGAAGGCTTAAAAGAGGATTTGACAAAATGATACAATTTAAGTATCATTATAAATGGGTATGATATAAGGTGTTTTTGATTATTCAAGGCCAGGAGATTTCCATAAATCTTTCTCAGGGAAGGATCGCTAATTGATGAACTGGGGTGTAATTTGTTTGCCCTATGTAATGAAAAAAGGAGAAAAGAATAATGAAAAAAATAACTGTATTATTAATAATACTACTCATCCTACTCTTGCCTGTACATGGTGTTGCACTAACCCGAGGGACTTCCGTACAAGAAAAACAAGAAGATCAATCGACAAAAGAAATAATTATTGAAAATGAGAGTCAAATATCTGGAGAATCTGCCACAGATGGAAAACGAGTGGAAATTAAGCAGAATGCCTATCATCCTGCTGAAATCAAGATCCATCCCGGAACCACGGTAATCTGGCTAAACAGGGACAGTGTGACTCATACGATTACAAGCGGTACCAGCGAGGAAGGTAATCTCGCAAGATTTTGTTACCCCTGGGATGAATTGGTTGATGAGAAAATCCTTTTATTTGATAGCGGAAATCTGGAACCCGGACAAGAGTACTCCATCACCTTTGAAGATCCGGGAGAGTTTCGATATTTCTGCCGTCTCCATCCTGATATGGAAGGTAAAGTCATCGTGTCCGAATAAAATTGCTTAACAAAAACTAGTATCAAACCCTCGGCTTCATTGCTGAGGGGTTTTTATGATTTCTATAAATTCATATCGCTTCTCTTTTCTTTCCGTCATGACAAGCAACTCTTTTCTTTCTGTCAAAGAGAGTGTACTTTTTCTTTCTGTCCTTGCGAGTCTTTCTTCTTTCTGTCATTGCAGGAGTATTTTTTCTTTTTTTGTCATTGCGAGGAGCGCAGCGACGAAGCAATCTCATTCAAAATTTCTCGA
>JAFGSC010000308.1 GCA_016934875.1 Candidatus Atribacteria bacterium | reverse complement strand
GTGATTAACGAGGTTCAAAAAATACCAGACTCAAGTGAATCCTTAAACAAATTATTACGATTTGCCGATTATCTTATCCTGTTTGATTTTGAGGAAAACGGTCATGACCCAAACAGGGACTGGGAAAACTGGATCAATGTTCAAATCAATCAATTTTTGAGCCAGAGATCAATCAAGGTAGAAAAGAAAACAAAAAAAGGCTTCAGGGAAGTCGATTTAAAATCCTATATTGTTTCTATGGAATATGTATCGAGAAAAAACAGTGAAGTCATCGTTCGTTTGCTATTAGATATCCGAACCATGGGCAGCATCAACCCGCAGATCATTATCAATGCCTTTTTGGATCAGTTGGCAGAGAAGGATATCCGGCTAAAGGAGATCATCAGAGAAAAAATCATTCTGGATTCACAAGAAAATGCTTGAATAATAAGAAAAGTATTCATTAAAATAATTTGCTTCACTCTTGACTCTTTGTAAAAATGGAAGTCAGAAGGGGAGCTTTTTAAATATCGTAGATAAGGAAGAGGTGAAACTTGGACAATGGAACATATTTTAAAACAAGTCATTATCGATAGTAGTCTCAGCGAAGAGCGGGTTGCTATTTTAGAAAATAATAAATTGGTGGAAATCTATATTGAGAGACTGGAAGACCGGAAAATTATCGGCAATATTTACAAGGGAAAAGTGATGAATGTCCTACCGGGTATCGAAGCCGCTTTTGTTGATATTGGCATTGATCGAAATGCATTTCTGCATTTGAATGATGTGGCGCAGTCTTTCGGGAAAAAAAGCGGTAAAGATGTTGAGGTAAAGGATTTAATCAAAGCGGGCCAGGAGATCGAAGTACAAGTCATCAAAGAAGCGATTGCTCCGAAAGGTGCAAGGGTGACGACGGACATTAGCCTTCCCGGCCGGTATTTGGTATTGATGCCCATTAATAGTGGGATTGCCGTTTCAAGAAGGATTGAGCAGGATGAAGAAAAGGAAAGGCTGAAAAAGATTTTACAGAAGATCAAGAAAAAAGAATATGGACTGATTGCCAGGACAGTTGCTACTGGCAAGGATGAAGCAGATTTCGTCACGGATATGGAATTTTTGATTCGCCTGTGGAACAAGATTCAAAAGAGAAGCCAACGCGCAAAGGCTCCCATGCTGTTGCATGAGGATTTAAGCCTGACCTATCGCATTATTCGGGATTTGTTTACCGAAGATATTGATGAGTTTGTGGTGAATTCCGAAAAAGAATACCAAAAGATCATTAACTTTTTGGATTCGTTCTTTCTGCTTGATTTAAAGCCGCGAGTTTCTTATTACGATGGAGAGAAACCGATATTTGAGGCTTATGACATCGAAAAAGAAATTCACCGTGCCCTGGAAAAGAAGGTGTGGTTAAAATGCGGGGGGTATCTGGTTTTTGATGAGGTAGAAGCGCTTACCGTGATTGATGTCAATACCGGGAAATATGTCGGCGGCAAAATCATGAAGAATACCATTTTGAAAACAAATTTGCAGGCTGCCGAAGAGATTGCCAGGCAGTTGCGATTAAGGGATATCGGGGGAGTCATTGTTATTGATTTTATCGATATGGATAGCAAGGAAGATCAGCAGAAAGTGATTCAAAAATTGGAGCTGGAACTCAAACGAGATAAAACAAAATCAAATGTTGTCCAAACAACAGAGCTGGGACTTGTGGAGATGACTCGCAAGCGTTCCAAGAGAGATCTGGATTCGCTCCTGAGGACCTTCTGTCCCTATTGCGGTGGAAGCGGCAGGATATTATCGCCGGAAACCGTCAGCAATCAGGTCATTCATAAATTAGAGGATTTGTGCCAATACTCTAAGGAAGAGGCGATTTTTTTAGGGGTAAATCCTAAGATAGAAGAAGCGCTAGCCGGCGGCAAGATGATGCTGATTAAGCAATTAGAGCGTGATTATCGCAAGGCAATCTATATTAAGAGCATGCCAGATCTTCATATCGAAAAAATTAAAGTCATTGCCGTGGGAAAGAAAAAAGAGATCAAGAAGATTGTCAAGGTATTTTAGGTCAGTATTTGTTCTCAAGCAGGGTTTTATGATCAGAAGGTGATTAATTTTTTAAAAATGATTTGACATGATTCGCTTTATATGATAAATTTTATAAGCCAATTAACGCACTGATTGGGCTTTAAATGCTTTTTGCTGCCTACTCAGGCGATTCCGTAAAGCAGGAGGAAATGACAAAAATGTATGCCGTGATTGCAACTGGTGGGAAACAGTACCTGGTAAAAGAAGGAGATCGAATCAAGGTCGAGAAGATTGAAACACAAGAAGAAGGGGATAAGGTCAAATTCGATCAGGTATTAATGGTAGAAAAAGATGGTGAATACCGGTTTGGCCAGCCCTTGATTCAGAATAGTTTCGTAGAAGGGAAAATTCTGCGAAATGGAAGGGCAAAAAAGATCATTGTCTTTACCTATATTCCCAAGAAGAAGCACCAGAGAAAAATAGGTCACAGACAATCTTTTACTGAAGTTGAAATTGAAAAGATTAGCGATTCCAATGAATCTGTCGGTTGATTGGGTAAGTTTTTCAAAGAGAGGTGAAATGATATGGCTCATAAAAAAGGGCAAGGATCTGCAAAAAATGGCCGCGATAGCATTTCAAAGCGCCTTGGTGTAAAAAAATATGGTGGTCAATTAGTAAAAGGCGGTAATATCCTCGTTAGACAGCGGGGTACGCATATTTTACCAGGGAAAAATGTGGGAAAAGGCTCAGACGATACACTGTTTGCACTGATTGATGGGTATGTCAGTTTTGAAACAAAAGGGAAAAACAGAAAGCAGGTATCTGTTCAGGCGGTTCAGGAATAGTTAAAGCAAGAAAAAGTACCCTGGGTTTTGCAAAAAACTCAGGGTTTTTTTGTTATTTACAGAAATATTTACAACAATATTAAAAATACTACAATAAATCAATGAATTGAAGGAATAAAGATGTTTTCGGATCAAGTCATCATTTGGATAAAAGCCGGAGACGGCGGCAATGGTGCCGTCAGCTTTCGAAG
This sequence comes from Candidatus Atribacteria bacterium, assembly GCA_016934875.1. Taxonomy (GTDB): domain Bacteria; phylum Atribacterota; class Phoenicimicrobiia; order Phoenicimicrobiales; family Stramentimicrobiaceae; genus JAFGSC01. The sequence continues at coordinate 1,918 of JAFGSC010000308.1, read as the reverse complement.
GGAGCGATTCGTTCCCAAAGGAGGGCCTGACGGAGGAGATGGAGGTAAAGGTGGAGATGTGTTTTTAAAAGCTGATAAACATATCAACACTTTAGTTCAATTTTACAAACATCCTCATTGCAAGGCGGACAATGGGGAGAATGGAAGCGGAACGAAAAAAAACGGTAAGACCGGATCGGATTTAATACTGAAAGTTCCGGTAGGAACCGTTGTCGAAGATTTAAATAGCCATCAATTGTTAGCGGATTTATCTGAGGCAGGCAAGGAAATACGTGTTGCCAGGGGAGGCTCGGGCGGAAAGGGAAATTACCGTTTCAGGAGCTCATCCAATCAGGCGCCCAGGTTTGCTCAAAAGGGCGAGGTGGGTGAGGAGAAGAAATTAAAGTTGATTTTAAAATTAATAGCTGATGTGGGACTGGTAGGATTTCCCAATGTCGGAAAATCCACCCTTCTTTCCCGTGTTTCGGCGGCAAGGCCTAAAATTGCCGATTATCCTTTTACTACTCTTGAGCCTAATTTAGGTGTAGTCCAGGTAGATGAAGACCATTCTTTTGTGATGGCCGATATTCCTGGGCTGATTGAAGGAGCCCATCATGGTTTAGGGTTGGGAACACGCTTTTTAAAACATATCGAAAGAACCAAGGTCATTGTACATATTCTTGATGGATCCCTTTTGAATCCCGAGGATCTTTATCAAAATTATCAAATTATCGAAAATGAATTAGCGAAATATTCTTTGGAACTGGGGAAGAAAGATAGAATCATTACAATCAATAAATGTGATTTGCCGGAAATTGAAACAAAAGTGAAGCAGATCAATGAGTACTTTTCGGGTAAAGGGTTTTTGGTTCACTTTATCTCAGCTATCCGGGGCGATGGCCTGAAAGAACTCATCTATAAGATACATCAGATGATCGAAGAATTTGATCGGAAAAAAGAAGAAATCATACTCGAAAAAGAATCTGATGAACAAATCGAAAAGCCTGTTCACTATCAACACCTTCCTGAATTTGTTATTCGCAGGGAAGGAGACACTTTTATTATCGAAGGTGAGAAAATTCGTAAGTTAGCCTACCAATATGACCTGACGAACCGCCAGGCATTGGAATTTTTTCAAAAAAAGATAAAAGGTTTGGGAGTTGAAAAAGCTTTGAGAAAAAAGGGTATTATAGACGGTAATAAGGTAAAAATTGGCGACAAGGATTTTTACTTTTATTCCTAGATACTGTATAATATTATGTAAAATAAAAATGTCCAAAAGTAGTGCAGAAACATCAAAGCAAATTTGATAAAGATATCAATTATAAAGGTGAATTCGTCATGAATCAATGGTTCTCGGATATAAGGTTTAAAAAAATCTTAAGCAGAACGAATAGCTTAAGACTTTTTTATTTCATTATGATTTTGGTCTTGTCTGCCTTTTCTTGTTCCAGCTTGATTCTCGGATCCGAAGTCCCCAGCTTTGCGGTCTACGATTTTCATAATCAGTCGGGGGATGAAGGGTGGCAATGGCTGGAAAAAGGAATGACGGATATGTTGAATCACACCTTTTCACAGTTTCATTTGAATTCATACCTGCCGCCATCCCGGATGGATCAAATTCCGGGTACTGATCAATTCAGAGAATTATCCACGAGAAAAAGTCTATCGGAATTTCGTTCTTTATCTGATTTGCTCCATATTGAAATGATCTTTACGGGAAATTACCAGATTGATTTCCAAGAGATAATTCGTTTCAGCTTAATCATGTATAAATCAGCGACCCAAGAGCTGATTGAATTTAGAGATATCAGTGCTTCGCCTGAAAATATCCTGCAGATAAAAGAGGAGCTAGCCAGGGTTATATTAAGCGAAATCGGCATCGAGATCGATGAAAGAGCAGAGGAGTTGCTCACGAAGAATATCAGCCATTCCCTGT
>JAFGSC010000307.1 GCA_016934875.1 Candidatus Atribacteria bacterium | reverse complement strand
TTTCCCCTGGGAATAGTAAATGTAATCACAAGAAAAGTGTTACCCATGTGCCCGGATTAAAGTGTAACCTATGTGCCAGTTTGTACATATAACCAGTGGAGACGCGGCTGCCTGTGGGCAGGCAGCACATAGAAAAAATGCCTTCATTGATCGACCAATTGAACAATGCGGATAATGCCCGGTAATATTTCTGAATAGTGGTACCATTAATAGGCTTCATGGCTCTAGGACAGGTACTACTGAATCTATGAGGTGTTTCCCTGAGATAAGCCAGGAACTCTCGCAAGTGCTGTGTAGTTATTTCTGTAATATCATCAGGCCAGTCATAGTTGGTAGCATACCAATAGAAGCCTTTGAGTTTATCAGTATAACATTCAATAGTGCCATATGATTTACCTTCCACTTTACAGTTTAATAAAAATCCATCAATAGCTTCCTTTATTGTTGTTTCAGTGTGATTAGACATTGAACTTCTCCTTCTTTTGGTCTAGATTGCACGAGAGACTACATCAAGATCAGGAGAAGGTCAATAGCTTTGTGGGACTAAATTTTGTAGCTAAAAATAACTTTAAAGGATGTTTCTATTTATTACGTATAAGGTATTCCATTACGAAATATCGAGTGATACAATTGTTGTTGGTGCTAAACTATATAGGATTACCTCGCTGAGATAACAACTAGAGATATCATAGCTAAAAGGATAAAAATGAGTGAAATAGTATTCGTAATTGGAGCAGGAGCATCAAAACACTGTGGCACACCACTAATGAATGATTTTCTAGACGTAGCTAGAGATTTATTGAGACGGGGAGAAGTTAAAGAAGCCAAAACCGTTTTTGAAAAAGTCCTTAATGCCGTCGGTGGACTAAATGCAGTACATTCGAAAGCAAAACTCGATATGGATAATATAGAATCTGTCTACACTGCTTTTGAAATGGGTCTGTTGCTAGGGAAACTACCAGGTATCAACAGCGAAGAAGAAATAGCAAGTCTCACTCCAGCACTCAGGAAAGTTATTAGTTATACTCTACAGAAAACTACTAGAATACCTCTCGATTCACGATTCCAAGGATATTATGATTTCACAAACATTATTAATAAACTAATCGAACAGAAAAGAACTTTTACATTAATAACATTTAACTATGATTTGGGATTAGATTACACTCTTTACAGAAACAAAATATTACCAGATTATGGTCTTGATGATATTGCGATTCAGGAAAACAAGGTAAATAAGGCACTTTACCTGAAATTGCATGGTTCCTTGAATTTTGGCAGGTGCATTAAGGAATCTTGCGCTCGGATAATTCCGTATAGAGAATTCCTAATAACTAAACATACACCTGGAAATAATTATTCAACTCTTCCTATTATTGAAAAACTAGGTAACCAAAAATGTCCTTTTTGTAAAGAACCACAGAGTGAAGATCCAGTTATAATCCCACCTACTTGGAATAAAACAGCGTATCACAATCAAATTGACAAAGTATGGCGAAGAGCTGCCAAGGAAATGGCAGATACGGAGCAGATAATTATTATGGGTTATTCGTTACCTACCACTGATTGGTTCTTTAATTATTTATATGGTCTTGGCATTGATATGGCAACACCCTTAAAAGGATTTTACGTTTATAATCCAGACAGTAATGTTGAAAAACGGTTTAAGGATTTACTAGGAACTGGCGCTATTGAACGTTTTCACTATAATCAATTACGTTTTGAGGAGTCAATATCATCGATCTCTTCGGTTTTAGGTATCAAGGAATAAGCCTTGAATTAGGTTTATCATCCAGATAGTTTAAACGTATAATTATATTAGCCTATCGGATAGGTCAAAATTCTTTTAATCTTCAATATTGGAGTAAAAACAGAGAATAAATTGAGGAAGATTTGGTGGCAGCGAGTGGATTTGAACCACCGACCGAAGTATAATTCGCATTATTATGGTCAGGTTAACCATCTTTCTTATCTTGTCCATTTTTCTCATTATTTGGTCCAGGAAATCACTTAAAAACCGAAAGGTACATGGCTTCTATAGATTCTTTGCATTTGAATCAATTCTAGCTTTAATCATTGTAAACTCAGTGAACTGGTTCACCAATCCCTTTTCAGTGATTCAGATTATCTCCTGGATTTTATTACTTGTCTCTATTGTCATAGCAACACAAGGGTTCTATCTTTTGCACAAAATTGGCAAACCGGAGAAGGAAATAGAAGAAACATCGATATTGGTAAAGACTGGTATATATAAATGCATTAGACACCCGCTCTACAGTTCACTAATCCTTCTAGCATGGGGCAGCTTTCTGAAGGACATATCGTTACTGCCGGCAGGACTGGCAATAGCGGCTACAATATTTTTAGTAGTTACGGCAATAGTGGAGGAAAAAGAGAACTTACAGAGATTTGGCGATGAATACACTCATTATATGAATTTTACTAAGAGGTTTATTCCATTTATCGTGTAGAAAATATACAAGTGCTTAAAAATGGCGGCGGCTGGATTTTAACTTCTCCTTCTTTTGGTCTAGATTGCGCGAGAGACTACCTGAGAATCAGGGGAAGGTCAATAGCTTTGCAGGACTTAATTTATAGCTAAAAATTACTTCCTGAAAGATGTTGCTGTTAACTACGCATAAGGTATTCCATTGCGAAATATGGAGTGTTAAAATGTAAATCGCAGATTAAAAAACAAAAAGAACAATGATTTATTGTTTATAATACTCATTTTCGCTATAAGCAACATATGTGTAAGGGGGCATGGATGGACGGAAACTATGAAATTTTCATTAAACTATTTGAAAACGGTGTAGACCTTGTTGACTCTGGCAAATATAAACAAGCAATAAGGTCATTTGACGAGGCAATAAAAATTAATCCTTATGTTGAAAAAGTCTGGTTTAACAAAGCAATCGCTCTTGAAGCATTAGGAAAATATAAAGAAGCAATTTATGCTTACGACATGGCTTTGGAAAATAATCCCCGGTTTTATAGTGCTTGGTTCAATAAAGGAATCGCTTTCGATAACTTGGGACAATATGAAGAAGCAATACTAGCTTATGATGAAGCACTCTCAATCCATCCTGAATCAGAGAATATCTGGTACAACAAGGGAATTGCTCTTGATGTTTTAGGTCGATATAAAGAGGCAATAGAGGCTTATCAGGCTGCATTAAAGATAAATAATGACTATATTGATGCATCGTATAACATGGGACTTGCACTTGCTGATATGGGTCGTTATGAAGAAGCAATTGAAGCCTATGATAAAGTATTGGAGATAAAAGATGACTATATGGATGCGTGGTACAACAAAGGAACTGCTTTGGATAGGCTAGGTCGTTATGAAGAAGCAATTGAAGCCTATGATCAACAATTAAAAATGAAACCTGATTTTGAGAAGGCATGGAACAATAAAGGTGTTGACCTTGCTGAATTGGGCAAATATAAAGAAGCCAATGAAGCGTACGATTTTGCACTACGGCTCAAACCAAACAGTGAAGAAACTTGGAATAACAAGGGAATCATTCTTGCCAAATTAGGAATGTATGAATTAGCTATTGAGTCTTATAACAAAGCACTAAAATATAAGTCTGATTATGAGCTAGCCTGGAACAATAAGGGAAATGCGTATGCGAGGCTGGAACGTTATAAAGAGGCTATTAAAACATATGATAAAGCTTTGAAGTGCAAACCTGATTATGCGACAGCTAGAATTAACAGGCAGCATGCTCTAGCAATATTGCATCAAGAGAAGAAAAGTTAATTAAGCCATGGATATCAATAAAGCTATATATCAAAAAGCTCGAAACTTAGGATTAAATGCCTGTGAAATATCTATGCATTATTATGGATGGGAGAAACTTGGCATCCAAGGAATAGATCGATTTCAAAAACGCCTATTGAAATCACCAGATCAGGACGTATTCCGCGATCATTGGTTGGAAGGCACATATGCATCTAAATTTGCTAAAAGTTGTATTCCAGTAACCTATGAACCCTGCGGTGATGAAGGTCCGGATTTACTAATATGTTTTGGCATAAAGAAAGCCTTTATTGAAGTCAAACATCTACGGTCGGAATATGATTCAAATGCTTCAAGTAAAAAAATGGTATCTTGGGCAATATGGAATAAGCTTCAACAATTGATAAGTAATGAAGTTAATATTCTAATTATACATAGTGACCGTGATGAGATAAGTAAATCAGCTTTCTATAAAGGAATATATTTGTGTAAGGGTTACATAAAAGGAAAAAGCTTAATAAACAAGTGGGCTAATCTAAGTCTAATAATAATATATATGCCTTTCTTTGATTCTGCCCACAATGATCCATTCTATTGGCGTTTTCTCCGTACTTCTCGATGCAAAGTGCCCCGTTCGATGAGAAAACAATTAAAAGATTTTTTTAAGAAGCAAATATTGATTGAACATCAAAAAGCTGATCAACTTCCGATAGCAAATACTCATTGAATTAACCTTAATGATAAACCAAACAAATCCATAATTTATTCGCCTAGACTTCTATATTATCCACCGGACTATATTTCTTATGGCTCTCAATTGCATCATAGCATCCTACTGCCTGATAATACCCTGACAATACCCGTTGATATTATTCCAATAAGTCCTTAACGAGACCACCACGTCGCTAATAGCTCCTCGTGATGACCTAATAAGAATATATGCTTTTAAAAATTGATTATCAGCAATTAAAGTGGATGGTAGAGAGGATTATAATAAGAAATGGTGATAGCGGGTGGATTTGAACCACCGACCGGGGGCTTACTTTAAGTAGTAAATCGTAGTATCATTGTATTGGGGTGAGGAAATGTCGCTTATACCGGCATTTGAAATTGGCGTGTGGAATGCCTGGATACTTCAGGTCTTTTTCCTTCTGGTCATGATTGTTCCTGACTTCCTGATGAGCAAAGAGGCAAAACTTAGCATGAACAGAATGAATAAGTTCGTACCGTTTGTCAAGCACGAAAAAATACTGGCATATTCTACTCATATGGTAATTATGCCTCTTGTCTTTATCTATTCCATCTTCCTGCCGCTCAAGTTAGGTACAGCGTGGTTGTATGCAGGCCTTCCAATATTTGCCCTTTCCGTACTCATTTACACCACCACCATCATTATCATCGCTGGTACTCCGGGTGATAGGCCGGTTACCGGAGGGGTATACCGGATTACCAGACATCCTATATATCTTGGCGGCTTTCTAATGTATCTGGGCACAGGTATAGCGTGTGCGTCATGGGTTGTTTTACTATGTGCTCTCCTCTGGATTACTTTCTTCATCGTCGTGGTACCTACCGAAGAACATTTCCTTATCGACCAGTACGGTGACGTCTATCGCGAATATATGAAGAGGACTCCTCGATGGATGGGCATTCCCAAATAGTAAAATGGACATAAATAACAGTGGTGGTGTTAAAATCGCAAGATGTTAATTGGATGGAGGTGAGCTATGTCCCTTGTACCAGTATTTGAAATTGGTGTCTGGAATGTATGGATTTTCATGCTTTATTATATTCTAACTCTGCCTGCAATGAGGCTAATAAGTAAAGCTGCACTGCAAAAAAGCGATGTTGAAGCTCCGAAGCACCTTTATAGTAATACTGAAAAGAGAATCGTTTCTTTTTACCAAAACAGCTTTATACTCATGTTTTTATATTCTATTTTCCTACCATTGAAGTTAGGGACCTCATGGTTTTATATAGGTTTACCAATTTGCCTGATAGGATTAATTCTGTTCACGATATCCTTTTTCAACTTTACAACTACCCCGCTTGGTGAGCCGCTCAATCAGGGGCTATATCGTTATTCAAGGCACCCTGTCTATATCACTCAGACATTATTGTTTATCGGAGTAGGCATTGCTTCAGCTTCATGGATTTTTTTATTATTTACTGTCCTGCGTACAATTGCATCGTTCAAACTTATGCCTGCAGAAGAGCGCTTCTGTCTTGAAAAATATGGTGATGCTTACCGAGAATATATGAATAAAACCACACGATGGATCGGGATACCAAAATCAGGAAAATTAAAGTAAAAGAAGAGGTGACAGCGGGTGGATTTGAACCACCGACCGGGGGCTTATGAGGGTACTTTTAATCTATACTTTTTACGGGTTAACATATATCCCGATAAATATTATTCGGCAGGTATAATATAATATTTAAGAATTAGCCATTTTGATTTTACGACTAACTTGAGAAGTAATAAAAATACAAGTGCAATTTGGGGTTAAAAATACCGGTTATCCCTCTTGAAAATGAAATGGGCAAAATTTTCATGTTCATGAATTTATTTGATTGTAAGACTATTGACAGGGTTTATGGTTTATGATAAATTGCGCCAATTTACTCATTTCTGTAGTCGATATTATGAAAAAACTCATCGCCTTATTACCAGTCATTCTGGCATTTGCCTGTATAAACAGCGGGTGTTTCTCCAAACCAGTCAACCCCCCATCCATCAACAGTTTTAACTCAAACCCGCCAGCCATCGATTCAGGGAGTAATTCGATGCTAAGCTGGAATGTAACAGGAGCCGAAACGATTTCTATAGACAATGGCATAGGCAATGTGGCATTAACCGGAAGCAGAATAGTGACGCCGACCGTTACTACGGTCTACACTTTGACTGCAACTGGTCAAGGGAGATCAGTTAATGCCACAACTGAAGTAGTAATCTCTAATACAACTGCTGTGCCGGGTACTTCTCCTGCACCAGCATCAGTACCAGCACCATCAACTACCCCACCCACACCAATATCTCTGCCTGACCTGGTTATTACCGACGTGAGCAACTCGGGAAGTATCATTAGCTATACAATAGCAAATCACGGTAATGCACCTGCCGGTCCCAGCACCACCACATTAGTTATTGATGGCACGGTCAAAGCAAACAGTTCTGTAGTACCGCTCGCACCTGCAGCCACCAGTATACTAAGTTTTGATTACACCTATTCATGTACCGATAATCAGGACATTGTATCTGTGCAAGCTGATAAAAATAATATGATTGATGAAAGCAACGAGGACAATAATACTTACTCTGTAACCTGGACCTGCATGCAACAAATGACACTGGGTCCAATTATTCTGAAACCCGATTTGATTGTAGCTGAAATTCAGGAAACCGATTCCAGTGCCTGGTATAATATCATTATTTATAACAAAGGCCTGGCGCACGCAGCTGCTTCTGAGTTAAAGGTATTTACCGTCGGTGGGACTGACGAATCGTTACTTCCAGTAACCTCTGTGCCCACCGGTGAAAAAGTTACTGTGAAATTCTTTACGCTGGAATTCGAAAATTACGATTTACATCCTCATGGCTCTTCAGGCAGGCTCACAGCAATAGCTGATATTAAAAATCAAATAGACGAAAGCGACGAAAACAACAACTCTTTATCTATAGACTATATCTTTCCATAAGACCGGTTGACCCCGCATGCAAATAGCTGAGACACGGCTGCCTGTGGGCAGGCAGCACGTAGAAAATTTTCACATTTGGTGAACAAACAAGTCTACAATCCATCCATCGGACTGAACTTCTTATGGCTCTTGATGGCATCATAGCATCCTACTGCCTGACAAATTCTTGTAGCATCATCTGTAGTAGAAATATTTAAAAATAGTTAGTTTAAGTAATTTATTGTAATCTTGACAACGATCATTCTATATGATAGCTTTACTATGAATTCTTAGGCAACGTTGAAATACTGTCTGGATTTGGTCACTTAGACAGTATAGAGTCAATAGTGAAACCGGCCTAGGGGGTCGGTTTTTATATTTTTATAAGGGAAGTTTTAAAAAGGAAAGCTAAAATTATCTGAGGTAGATAGGTAAAGGACAACTAAATAAAAAAGGAGGAAAAAGTAATGAAGAAAACATCAAAAAGATATCTGGTTTTGCTTGTTGCAATTTGTCTAATTGTATTTTTAATCATACCTGCCGCTGTATTTGCCTATGACTTTCCTAGCACGAACCAATTGAACAAAGACAAACTAACTCCGGGGTATGAGGGAAAGCTTACTCCATATGTGGAGCTAGTTGAAGCCGGTGTTGGGTACGTCAACCTAAATTTTGTTGGGGGATATGTTGGTGGAGCTTTCTTTGAGTACCGCGCTGATGGTGTTGCACTAACATCTGGCACTGCACATCCTGTAGTATCAGGTGATTTCATATATCCAGGAGTTTGGGTCGTCGCCAATACTATCGTAAATGAAACACTAACGGCCAATGAGTATGTAGAGATTAGATTGTGTCTCGGCGGGGAACGCGACTGGGATTTCGATTGGACAAGATTTGACGTATTACTCCCAATTGATGTTTCGATAGACATCAAACCGGGAAGCTATCCCAACAGCATCAACTTAAAATCAAAAGGCGTGGTACCTGTAGCAGTATTAACTACAGAGACATTCGATTCCAGCACTATTGATCCAACTACAGTCGAATTTGCAGGTGCTGCACCAGTAAAATGGCATCTAGAAGATATAGATAAGGATGGTGACATCGACATGTTGTT
>JAFGSC010000306.1 GCA_016934875.1 Candidatus Atribacteria bacterium | reverse complement strand
TAAAAGTATACCGAGGAAATCACCACCCGCATACTTCGCAAGAAATCAAAGTGGTGGGTTAACTTAGGAGGAGGTGGAGTATTTGATGACCGTAAGTCGTTTTTATGGAACTGGAAGAAGAAAAACTGCAATTGCTAAAGTATGGTTATCTCCTGGAAAAGGAAATATTACCATTAATAATAAGCCATATCAAACTTACTTTTTTACACAATCTGACCAATTGGCAGTTGAAGAGCCTTTACGTTTAGCCAATAAGTTAAATGATGTTGATATCAATGTTAAAGTCACGGGTGGAGGAATAGCCGGACAGTCCGGTGCAGTTCAACACGGTATTTCCAGGGCGCTTGTGGATTACGATAATGCATTAAGGCCGGTTTTAAAAAAGGAGAAGATGCTAGAAAGGGATGCTCGAATGAAAGAGAGAAAGAAGTATGGACAACGAGGAGCCAGAGCACGTTACCAATTCTCGAAACGTTAAGTTCCGGTTCTTTTAATAGGATTTTTGTATCAGGATTTAGTATAATTTATAAAAAAAATTAGCCATCATAATTTATTTTCTGGTAGAATGAATATAAGTATGATGGCTTTTTTAGTTAGATATTATGGAAGAGTTTACCAATGCCAGTCAATATTTCATTATTAGATATTTTTGATATCATCCTTACCTCTTTTATTTTGTATAATATTTTATTGCTTATCAAGGATACCCCGGCCGTTCAACTTACCAAAGGTTTGGTCATTCTATTCATCCTTTCATTTCTAACAAACTGGTTTGGTTTCAGGACGATTAACTGGTTGATCAAAGGATTCATGACCATGCTGGTCGTTGCCATCCCTATTATATTTCAACCCGAACTCAGGCGATTGCTTTTAAAAATGGGGAAAGGAGGATTTTTTATGAATTTGCCTTTCTTTCAGCAGGAAGAAGAGAATAAAAAATGGGAGGAATTAATTAACGGTATTGTCATGGTTACTCCCATGTTATCCGCTGAAAGAATCGGTGCCTTGATTGTACTGGAGAGAGAAGTTAAATTACAGGATATTCTGGAAACTGGAATTACTTTAAACAGTGACTTTTCTTCCGAATTACTCTATTCAATCTTTATCCCTAACTCACCTTTGCATGATGGTGCTGTGATCATTAGGGGAAATCGCATCATGAGTGCCAATTGTATTTTACCATTAACGAAAAGAAACGATATTAAGAAATATTTGGGTACCAGGCATCGCGCTGCGATTGGTTTAAGCGAAAATTCAGATGCTCTCATTGTAGTCGTGTCGGAAGAGCGGGGGACAATCTCAGTAGCGATTGACGGTAGGTTAACCAGGCCTTTAAAACCACAACTATTGAAAAAATTTTTACAAAACTTGTATCGCCCAAAATCATTCGGGTTTTTTGAAATCATGAAAAAAGGGAAGAAAAAATGACCGATTTTAAAAAATGGCTGCTTAAAAATCTTGATTTAAAATTATTGGCCTTAATCATGAGTGCTATACTTTGGTTCTATTTTTCTAGTGAGTATAATATTTCAGATGAAAAGTATTATGATATTGAAATCAGACCCATTAATTTAAGTAAAACGTTGTCAATAAAGGAAATAAGAGACAAAGTCAGTGTTGGCATCAAGGGTCCCAAAAATACCTTGGAGAATATTTCCACACAAAAAATGGTAGGTACAGTTGATTTAGAAGGCATTCAAAGAGCAGGAGAATACCAATTAGGTATTCATCTTGATGTACCGAAGAATACCGAAATTATTAAGATAATTCCAGATGAGGTATTTTTAGAAATCGAGGAAATTATAGAGAAAGAATATGGTGTGGAATATAATCTTATTGGGTTACCCCAAAAGGGATATTCGTTAAAGGATGAACCGAAAATAGTTCCGGAAGAAGTGACCATTGTAGGGCCAAGCTCGATCCTTGATCAAATTGGACATGTTCGAATTGACATTGATATCTCATCGATTCGTGAAGATATAAACAAAGAAGAGGAAGTATTTGTTTATACAAACAATAATGACCTGATTCAGGGAGTCAATGTGGAGCCAGAGATCGTATCGGTATATGTTCAGGTTGATGAAGGGTATCCAGAAAAGTTATTACCAGTCAAACCTCGAATTGTAGGAAAGCCTGCCCCAGGGTATTTTATATCAAAAATTGAGGCAAATCCTAGCAGTTTAGAGATTTATGGCAACTACTCTAAAATTTTAGGTTTGGATTTTTTAGAAACAATACCGATTGATGTTACTGGAATTTCTAAAACACTGACTGTGAGAATTCCACCGATTGCAAGTGAAGGAGTCTCTTTTGTTGAAGGTGAACAGGCATTAATAGAGGTCAAAATAGAAGTGGAAGAAACAGAAGAAGAAAAAGTATTTGAAGGAATGATGATTGAATTGAGAGAAACTTCACCATTTTTAGATTATCAATTAAACCCTGAAAAAGTAGATGTAAAGGTAGCCGGAAAATACCATTTTATTGCGGATCTCAAAAGAGAACATATCCATGTTTTTGTGAATCTATCCAATATTGAAACAGAAAAATTAAAAGTGGAAGTAGAGTTGCCTTCAGAAATTCATTTAGTTGAATTGATTCCTGAAGAAATCACCATTTCTATGAAAAAATAACCCACCCTGGTAGGAGAACTGTTTAAACAATCATGACATTAAAAATTAAAGGACGAAGATAATGATGAGTACACTTTTTGGTACAGATGGCATTCGGGGATTAGCCAACCAATATCCTATGACCGCAGAGGTAGCTTTTAATCTCGCTCGTTCAGTAGGTTACTATTTTCAAGACAAGAAAGCAAAGAATGTCTTAATTGGCAGAGATACGAGACTATCTGGCGATATGCTTGAAGCTGCACTTATCGCTGGTTTTTGTGCGACTGGAATGAATGTATTAAAGGCAGGTATTATCACGACCCCTGCATTGGCTTATTTAACCAAGTATTTTCACACGACGATAGGAATTGTAATCTCTGCATCGCACAATCACTATCGGGATAACGGGATAAAGTTCTTTCAAGAAAATGGAATGAAATTCGATAATGCTCAGGAAAATGAAATTGAACGAATTCTTATTCAAGAAGAATACAGGAAGTTAAGTATACCGGGAGAGATGATTGGTAGAGTCACATCATTAGATGAATCCGGTCATATCTATCTACAGCATATCCTGGATTTCATTCCCAAGGGATTTACCAAGCCAGAATTTAAAATGATTATTGACTGTGCCAATGGTGCATCTAGCTTTATCGTGAAAGAGCTGTTTGATCATTTAAAAATGAATTATCAGGTGATTTACAATACTCCCAATGGTATCAATATTAATCAAAATTGCGGTTCCACATCAATAGCTGCACTTCAAACGAAAGTCATAGAAAGCAGGGCAGATTTAGGTTTTGCTTATGATGGAGATGCAGACAGGGTATTAGCAGTG
>JAFGSC010000042.1 GCA_016934875.1 Candidatus Atribacteria bacterium | reverse complement strand
TGATCAGCATGAACTTTTACCAACCTATTCACTCTCTCTCTGACATTCTGTGTAGAATTGTAAACATACGAACCTTCTTCCAGTACACCAGAATAAACCCTAACAAAACTTAATTTTCCAAAGAACGGGTCTGTCATCACTTTAAAAACAAGCGCAGATAAAGGTTCTTCAACATCCGTTTTCCTTACAACCTCTTTCCCGCTTAACGGGTTTTCACCTTTAACAGAGGGCACTTCAAGAGGAGAAGGAAAATACCGGGTTACAGCATCTAAAAGCAACTGAATCCCTTTATTTTTTAAGGCTGCTCCACACAAGACAGGAATAAGACGATTCTGAATCGTACCTTGTCTAATGGTTTGATGAATTCTTTCAATGCTGATTTCCTTGCCGTCCAGGTAATCCTCCAAAAGCAGTTCATCTTCTTCAGCTAATATTTCGATTAACTTCTTTTTTGCTTTTTTTGCCTTTTCAATATAATCATTGGGTATCTCAACGGTTTTGTAATTCACTCCTAGGTCATCAGTAATATAAGAATAAGCTTTCATGTGAATAACATCAATGATTCCTCGAAAATTTCCTTCACTTCCCCAGGGCAACTGTATCACGGCTGGAATGACTGAAAATTTTTCTTTAATCATTTGTACTGTACCTTCAAAATCGGCACCTACACGATCCATTTTATTAATAAAAGCCATTCTGGGAACATGATAGCGATCCGCCTGGTACCAAACAGTTTCTGATTGAGGCTCTACGCCTCCTACAGCGCAAAACACAGCTACGGCTCCATCAAGAACTCTTAACGATCTCTCAACCTCAACAGTAAAGTCTACATGCCCTGGCGTATCAATAATATTAATTTGAAAACCTTTCCAGAAAGTTGTAGTCACAGCACTCGTAATAGTAATACCCCTTTCTTTTTCCTGTGGCATCCAATCCATGGTTGCAGAGCCTTCGTGTACTTCTCCCATTCTATGCACTCTTCCAGTATAGTACAAGATTCTTTCGGTCACTGTAGTTTTCCCTGCATCAATATGCGCCATAATTCCAATATTTCTAACTTTTTTAAGCTCAATTGCTTGAGTCATAGATAGCATTTCTTTCTTCTCTCTCTTCTAAGATTAGCAAATCTTCTAAATATAATCTTATGTCAAATTCTACTGATAACAATCTTAATCATAGTACTTTATCAAAATCAAACTTAATGGTGAAATAAACAAGGCATTACCAACGATAATGAGCAAAGGCTTTGTTTGCCTCTGCCATTCGATGGGTATCTTCTTTCTTTTTAACAGAATTGCCAGTACCCTGAGCTGCGTCAAGCAATTCACTAGCCAATTTTTCTGAAAAGGGTTTTCCTGTTTTGCTTCGGCTGAAATTGATAATCCAGCGAATCGCTAAAGTAATCCTTCGATCAGCAGATACCTCTACAGGTACTTGGTAGCTAGCACCTCCAACCCTTCTTGATTTTACTTCAAGGACCGGCATAACATTTTCCATTGCCTGATTAAAAATTTCAAGTGGATCCTTCTTGGTCTTTTCTTTGATACCATCCATCGCATCATAGAATATTCTGCGTGCAACGCTCTTTTTACCATCAAGCATAATATGATTGATAAATTGACTAACTAATTCACTTTTATAAACAGGATCTTCAACAATATCCCTCTTAGATGCACTTCTTTTTCTGGACATATACAACCCACCTCTACTAAGTTATAGTCTATACTTTAAATAAATAAGCTCTGAATCAATTATTTCTTTGGTCTTGCTGCACCATATTTGGATCGTGCTTGCTTTCTACCTTCCACGCCTGTTGTATCCATCACGCCTCTGACAATATGGTACCTTACACCTGGTAAGTCTTTGACTCTTCCACCTCTAATTAAAACAATCGAATGTTCCTGTAAATTATGGCCTATTCCTGGTATGTATGCAGTCACTTCAAGATTATTGGTTAACCTTACTCTTGCGACTTTTCTCAAGGCTGAATTAGGCTTTTTCGGCGTCACTGTCCAGACACGGGTACATACACCTCTTTTCAGGGGTGAATTTTTTAGAGCTGGTGTAACTGACTTCTTAACTGCTCTTCTTCTTCTTTCTCTAACCAATTGGTTAATTGTTGGCATCTTCTTAAGTCCACCTTTTCTTTCTTTCAAAATAACATTGGAATATTAAAAACAGTACCTTATTCTCAGGTTATTATGAAACAAAATTCTTAAATTAATTATCACTTTAAAAAAGGGGGTTTGCTGTTACTTACCCTTATCATGATCAGAAATAATTTTCTTAATAAAAAATCTATTCCATTACCTTATAACTTCAGCTATCTGAAAAATACTTAAACATTTTATCAGGCCCAATCATTGTTGTCAATAAATTATTCAATGTATTTTTTTTTACTCAATATTTGTCAATCAATTTTAGTAAATTAAGTTTCTTCCTGCATAACGATGTCATGATTTTCTTTCTTCTCAGTACCAGTTTCTTCCTGTCTTTTCATATTTTCTTCTATCTTATGATTTTGTTCTTCCCTTTCAAGATCTTCTTCATACTCCGAGCTAATTTCGACGTCACGGTATTGCGGTAAGCCAGTTCCTGAAGGAATAATATTTCCAATAATTACATTTTCTTTTAATCCATACAGGTAATCGGTTTTCCCTTTAATTGATGCATTGGTTAAAACATGGGTTGTTCTTTGGAAAGAAGCCGCAGACAAGAAACTCTCCGTTGACAAGGATGCTTGAGTAATTCCCTGGATAATTGGCATTCCAATTGCAGGTAATTTTGTTCTTCTGAAATAACCAATATTTTCAATCAAAGAAACAGTTTCTTTCTGGCTATCTTCACTTCTATAATTTAACGTTTCAATATTTTGTTGGAAAATATGATTAGCATTCTTTTGGGTAATTTTTTCTCCGGAGGCAATCAAGACTTCATTGGTATTCTTGTCAATAATATCCTGGGCAAGAATTTTCCCAACAAGGTTATGATAGATATATTCAAGCGCTCTTCCTTCTAAAGAAAAGAAACGACCATCTTCCAAAGGAATATCACTAATGCCAGCAGAATAAGCCTTTCTGATAATGTTTCTACTTACAGGCTGGGCTTTGTCTGCAATAACATTCTTAGATTCAGGATCTCTTAACTCTTCACCTAAATTCTTGCCAATAACATCTTCTTTAATAAAGCTGATGAAATTTTCCTTCACGTTAATCTCTTTGATATCATCCCAAATATTGACCTCTTCGCACTGATTTTCCATTAATTTTCGAATATCGTCTTCATTTAAGGTCGTGTTGGCAGAAATTAAAACATCATTCGTTCCGTAAACATTGACATCTTTGACCAGCATTTTCCCAATTAATTTTTCAGCTTCTTGTGGTTTAGCAATTCGAACCCGACTCATACCTTTATGAATGAGATCAAGCGCTAATTCACGATTAATTTTTACCCCTTTTAGTTCTTCAAGGCTCATCTTTTCAATATTCTCCAACTGATTATCCTCTTTATTCTCGTCTTCATCTTGAAGGCTTCCAACAAAAACTTGATCCATGATTCGATCGATAAAGTTAATTTCTCCTTGGAGAATAAGGATATACTTTCCTCTCTCATCGATAATTTCAAACGGTTGTGTATCAATATTTTCAATCCTCTTAATTACATTTTCATCGATGATGATTCCTTTATCAATGATCGATTCACCTTTACTTCCCAATAAGGATGAATTTAAACGAGCATGAAGAAACAGCTCTCTGTTCCTATTTCTTATTTCTTCATTTTCTGCCATTACCTTCTTGTTCGCTTCCTCAAAATCTGATACATACACTAATTCACCAGATAGTAAATCAGAATCTCTAGACGATTTTACATAAATCTTATTCAATCTGGCAATTTGTCTTACAATGACTTCAATATGTTTATCATCGATCGTTACACCTTGTGAACGATAGACTTCCTGGACTTGCTCCAACAGGTATCTTTGCACCGCTTTGATACCCTGTATTCTGAGAATATCGTTTGGATCCACAAATCCAGTCGTTAATCTCTGGCCAGCGACTACCTTTTGCCCTTCCTCAACAATGATTCTTAAATCATTGGGAATATAATAATTTTTCTTTTTACTTTCTTTATTTTTATTCAATCCTTCTTCTGTTTCAGGTCGAACAACAACTTCTTTTCTCTCACCTTTTTGTTCGCTTACTACACGTTCAACATAACCATTAATCTCGCTAATGATGGCTTGTTTTTTCGGCTTTCTCACTTCAAATAATTGTTCGACTCGGGGTAATCCCAGGGTGATATCCTCACCTGTTATCTTAATCCCTCCGGTATGGAATGTCCTCAGCGTTAATTGGGTTCCCGGTTCTCCGATAGATTGGGCTGCGATTGTCCCAACTGCCTCTCCAATCGTTACCTCTTTACCTGAGGAAAGGTCTTTACCATAACACTTTGCACAAATTCCCTGCTTTGATGCACAGGTTAAAGGAGATCGAATTTTTACTTCCTTAATCCCTAGATCCACAATCTTTTTAGCCATCTTTTCATCGATCAATTCTCCCTTGTGCACAATGATTTCTCCGTTTTCATGATCTAGAATATCTTCCAGGGAAGTCCTTCCCACAATTCTTTCTTCTAATTTCTCAATAATATTCCCGTCTTCCTGAATATCAGAAACGATAACTCCATCATTCGTCCCGCAATCCTCTTCAGTGATAATTACATCTTGTGCAACGTCAATAAGCCTTCTAGTTAAATAGCCTGATTTAGAAGTTCTTAGTGCCGTGTCTGCGAGACCCTTCCGAGCTCCATGTGTAGAGATAAAGTATTCCAAACAAGATAACCCTTCTCTAAAATTAGATCTTATTGGAAATTCTATAATCTTACCGGAAGGATCTGCCATCAAGCCTCTCATACCCGCTAATTGGCCTATTTGTCTTCTACTTCCACGGGCTCCGGAATCGGCCATCATGTAAAGCGGATTAAAACTGCTCAGGTTATTTAATATAGCGTTCACCACATTATTAGCAGCATCTGTCCAGGCAGTAATGATTTTTTCTTCTCTTTCCTCTTCCATGATTAAGCCGTAATGGAATTGCTCCTTGATTTTTGCAACACTTTTTTCTGCTTCTTCCAGTATCTTATCTTTCTCTGAAGGTATTTCCAAATCAACAACTCCAATGGTAATTCCCGATATCGTGGCATAGTGAAAACCTAATTCTTTGATGTCATCAAGGAACTTTACCGCAGTATCTCTCCCATAATGGCGGTAAATATAGGTGATAATTTTTGCCAATGATTTCTTGGTAATGGTCAGATCGACATACTGCATATCTTCAGGTAAAATTTGATTAAAAATAACCCTTCCAACAGTGGTTTCCTCAGTGTTTCCCTTCACCCTAATCCTGATAATTGCATGGATATCAATATATCCTTCTTCTTGTGCTCGAATTGCTTCTTCGGGATTAGAAAATAACTTTCCTTCCCCTTCTTTTCCTTTTTCCTTCATTGTTAAATAATAACAACCCAAAATAATATCCTGGGAAGGCAAAGCAATAGGAATTCCATTGGCAGGAGACAATACATTATTGGAAGACAACATCAGCATTTCTGCTTCGGTCTGTGCTTCGGTTGACAAAGGAATATGCACTGCCATCTGGTCACCATCAAAATCAGCATTAAATGCCGGACAGGCCAAAGGATGCAACTGAATCGCATTCCCTTCGACCAGAACAGGTTTAAAAACCTGGATTCCCAGCCGGTGTAGTGTCGGTGCACGATTTAGCAGCACAGGATGTTCTTCAATGATTTCCTGTAAAATGTTCCAAACTTCCGGGGATTCTTGCTCCACAAGTTTTTTAGCAGTTTTTATATTATGAGCTAATTCCCTTTTCACCAAGTGGTGCATCACAAATGGCTTAAATAATTCTAAGGCCATTTTCTTCGGCAAACCACATTGATGCATTTTTAGTCTAGGACCTGCAACGATAACGGAACGTCCAGAATAGTCAACTCTCTTACCTAATAAATTCTGTCTAAATCTGCCTTTTTTACCTTCCAGTAAATCACTTAAAGATTTTAACGGGCGATTACCTGCACCCAAAACTGCGTGCCCTCTTCGTCCATTGTCGATCAATGCATCAACTGCTTCTTGCAGCATTCTTTTTTCATTTTTTATAATAATGTCTGGAGCGCCTAATTCCAACAACTTTTTTAATCGATTATTACGATTGATAACCCTACGATACAGATCATTTAGATCAGATGTTGCAAACCTGCCGCCTTCCAGTTGAACCATTGGTCTTAAATCAGGGGGAATAACTGGGAGTATATCCAAAATCATCCACTCGGGTTTACAATGGCTCTTACGAAATGCTTCAACAATCTGAAGCCTCTTGATCATTTTCTTGGCTCTTTGGCCAGATGAATGTTTCAGCTCTTCTCTTAATTCTAGGTTTAAAGCGTCCAGATTAAGGTCCTTCAGCAAAGCCTTAACTGCCTCTGCGCCAATACCAGCACGAAACTCAGGGTCGTAATGAGAATAGAGCCGGTACTCGCTTTCCATAATAATATCGCCAACTTTATTATTTGTGGCTCCTGGACGAATGACAATATAGCATGATTCTTCAATGGTCTGTTTAGCTATTGCTGTTCTTTTCGAGATTTCCGGTTCTTTTTCCATCAGAGTATTCAGCTTACCCTCGGATATCAATCCTTCGATCTCAACAACCCTGTAACCCAAGGATTCATCTAGATCCATTGATTCTTCAGCACTGCCTCGATCAATCACTTTCTGTTCCTGAGAATCATCTTTTTCTATACTTTCTATGTTTTCTTCATGATCAATATTTTCTTCTTCCAGAAATTTTTCCGCAATATCTTCATCCGGCGTATTATAACCTTTTGGTAAAATTCTTTCTACTGTAAAAAATATTTTCCCATAGGCATCCTGAAGTTCAGCCAATTTTTTCTCATCAAGCACATCACCAACTTTATAAGGAAATTTTTTGAGTTGATTGACCCGATAAATTGGTTCAGCCTTAAAATCAGGCTGATACATCTGATGTATCTTATATTCTGTTTCAAGAATTACATCTCTCTCTGAATTATCTTCATTATTTGAAGCGTTATTTGAAGCGTTCGCCTCAAAAAGTTGCTCTCTTTTTCTATCTGGTGCAAAGTAAAGAATTTTTTCCAAACTTCGTGGAGAGATATTTAATAATAAGGCTAATGGACTGGGAATACCTTTAAAATACCATACATGCGATACCGGACACGCTAGTTCAATGTGTCCCATCCTTTCCCTTCGGGTAATTGCTTTGGTAACTTCTACACCACAACGGTCACAGATAACTCCT
>JAFGSC010000005.1 GCA_016934875.1 Candidatus Atribacteria bacterium | reverse complement strand
CCTTTCCCGGACCTTACGCCACCCAAACAACCCTCAGCGCATGCCAAACATGGCCTAATGGCGCCCTTTTCTTTCTTGAGGTATTTTCCTATAAAATTGGGATCCGAAATGAGTGCCCTGCCAATAGCCATAAAGTCAGCTAAAAAAATATTTTTTACGTGATCAATGTCTTCAAAACTATTGATTCTACCAACAAAAATAACAGGGAGGTTAATATGTCTTTTAATTTCCCTAGCCATCTCCCACGTCTTTCCTTTGGCAATAAACATATGTTGAAAAAACCATGGGGGAGTTGAACATATACTTCCAGCGGAAACATGGATAGCATCAATTCCTTCCCTTTCTATTATTTTTGAGAATTGAATCATCTCCGATAAGGTAATTCCACCCGGGACTAACTCATCACCGCTTATCCTCACTATGATTGGTAAATCAACAGATTTCTTCACTGCCTTCAGAACAGCCATAGGATATTTTATCCTATTGACAAAATCTCCACCATATTCATCCGTTCTATCATTGACCAGCGTCGAAAGAAACTGAGCAGCTAAATAGCCATGACCAAACTGAAGCTCTATGATATCAAAGTTTGACTCTTGAGCCCTTTTAGAAGCATCAATAAATAGCTGAATCGATTTCTGGATTTCTCCCTCATCCATTTTCTTAGGGGTCATTCCGCCAGTCTCGCAGGGTTTGTCTGTAGATGATACATAATAATTATCAGGTATTTTGGGATTTGCCATTCTTCCTGGGTGATTGAGATGAGCAATCACTTTTACTCCTGATTCATGCAGAGAATTTACTAATTTATTTAGGCCACTGATTTTATTATCATGATCAATACCTAACTGTGTAGGAATCTCCCGTAACCCTTGATCAATAAAGAGAGGTTCAATTGTTACTGCACCTAAATCTTGGCTTCTGGCACGATAAAAACTGATGTACCTATCGTTAACCAATCCATCCCCGTGGCTATATCCTAACTTGATCGGGGGAAATATAAACGGATTTCTTAATTTGATCATTGATCTAATTCCTTTCATGGTTCATTTCATTTGATAGGTGAAATTGTTTGTTGATAGGAAAAATTACCTGACATATCCTGGAAATGAAATCTAAAATCAGGATAAACCTTTGCATTATATTTATGCTCTAAACTATATAACAAAAAATATTGACTTTCAAATGAACCAATTTAAATAAATAAAAAATTATATTCCGCTGCCCTTATCCCATTTATTTTTGCGTTTTTTTTATTTATTTCCCTACTCTTGACTGTCCTACTGAAAAAAAATATACTTACTCCACTTTATAAAATCTTTCAGAAAATACTCTTCAATAAAAAAATACATAGGAAGCTTGTTCTTGATTTTTCAAATTAATTCCATTCTAAGGACTGATGGCATGCAAAAATAACTGAAATAAGTATTCCCTGTTTTTCGCACCCTAATGATTCAGACTCTCATGCTTTCATAAAACCATAACGGAAAATCTGATATGGTTATTATTATAGCCTTTTCATCTATCGGCAAATTCCTAAGATTTTCAATTTTATCTCTGAAATTAACATGATAACAGCTCATACAAACGATTAACTGACTTTTTCTGTTATATAAATCTCTGTTATGTGAAAAAAATAGGAATTGAAAACCGAATAACATGTTTTAACGTAATATTGCAATCCAAATATCCCTGAAATTTATAATATAATTTATTCCTCAGCTTTTATATGAAAATGAATTTCTTTCATCAGGGTATCCTTAACAGAACAATGGACAATGGATTCTTCTAAAGTCTTTTTTTGATCATCATTTAATTTAGCATCTAGACGATAGATACAATCAAAAATTGTCTTTTCTTTCACATCTCTAATTAAATCAACCTGAACCAAAATATTTTTTGCTTCAATTTTTAGCTTATCTAAAGCCATCTGTATCGTCATATTTAAACAAGAGGCAAGGGCAGCCTCCAATAGTTCATGTGGCCTAATGCCCTCTTCGGATCCGCCTTTATCCTTGGTGGTATCCGAAAAAAGACGATAGTTTTTACTTTTCACTATACATTGATATCGTTTTCCAGTATTCTTACATTTTACCATACGACGAATACACCTCATTTAATACTTCCATAAAAATAAGAAAAAAAGATAAGTTTATAATTTGCTGGAATTAGTTTAATTTGGCGGAGAGGGCGGGATTCGAACCCGCGAGGTAGTGATTAGCTACCTACTCGATTTCGAGTCGAGCGCCTTCGGCCATGCTCGGCCACCTCTCCCAATTTGTTGGAATAACCATTAAGATGATTCAGATCCCAACGAAAATTATCTCCTGCTTTGAAAAAATTTTTTCAAAACCGCCCCACAATCTTCTTCCAGAATCCCTCCAACTACTTCTACATCATGATTAAACAGGTTCTCTTGAAACAAATTAATGACACTGCCCGCAGCACCTGCCTTCGAATCAAATGCACCGAAAATAACTCGCTTTACCCGAGCCTGAATCATGGCATAAGCACACATAGGACAGGGCTCTAAAGTAACATAAATCGTTGCATTATCTAAATGCCAGTTATTTAAATGTTTGCACGCTTCCTTTATCGCCAACATTTCGGCATGAGCAGTGGGATCCTGCAAGCTTTCCTTCTGATTATATGCCTTTGCAATAATTTTATCTTCCAGAACAATAAGAGCTCCAATTGGCACTTCTTCCTGTTTATAAGCTTCCCATGCCAACCTCAGTGCTTCTTCCATCATTGACTGCTCTCGATCCTTTATCATGGCTGTATTCTTTCACAATGCAATATTTTTTATTTACTCTTCTATTTCTTGATATCACTATTTCTTTCAAGATTCTTAAAAGAACACGAATGGACACCGTGACTTGTTCCTTTTGCGTTCTTCGGAATACCATATGCGATATATTGAAACTGAATGACTTGGTGCGCCCGGAGGGACTCGAACCCCCAGTCTACTGATCCGTAGTCAGTTGCTTTATCCAATTGAGCCACGGGCGCACATATGAAGCTGACTGATTATGTCAAATGACAATACTTACAATGCAATTTAAAAACACGAAAAAATAAATCCTTAAGACAAACCATTAGTCACTCGACACTACAAAAGCATTGTATTATAATTTAAAATCTTCGTCAAATGAAATAATACTTGTTTTCACATCATTTTATTTGATATATTTATTTTATAAAACTACATTCAATCAATATAGGGGTCATGATGGAGTATTCAGCTCAATTAAGGAATAAAAAAATTACGATTATGGGCTTAGGGCTAAACAGGGGAGGCTTAGGTGTAGCCAAATTCCTGGCACAATCAGGGTCAGAAGTACTGGTAACCGATCTTAAATCAGAAGATGCCCTTCAGCAATCATTGAAGGAATTAGAACCATATCCTATTCAATTCGTTTTGGGAAAGCATCGTATTCAAGATTTTATAGACAGGGATATGGTCATCCAAAATCCTGCTGTTCCAAATGATTCAAAGTACCTTCAAATCGCCCGAGAAAACAATATTCCAATTGAAACTGATTTATCTCTTTTTCTGAGAATCTGTCCCTCAAGAAATTTAATTGCCGTTGGGGGTACGAAAGGAAAAAGTACCGTTACAAGCTTAATCTACCACATTATCTTTCATTCTGGAAGAAAGATTGTTTATGCAGGGAATATAGGTGTTTCAGTATTCGATGTCCTACAAGATATTACTTCCGAAACAATTGTATTGTTAGAAATCTCTAGCTGGCAACTGGAAGGACTTCGTCATATTTCATTCAAGCCACATATAGCCGTATTAACAAATATTCTTCCAGATCACCTTGATCGCTATCGAAGTTTTAAAGACTATATCCGTGTCAAGCAATTCATCTACCAAAACCAAGATCAATCCGATTATCTTATCACAAACCTAGATAATCCAATCACTAAAAAAATCAAGGGAACAAATAGGAATATTTACTGGTTTAGCACCCATAAAATGGTACCCCAAGGAAGTTATTTAAAACAGAATGACTTGATTTTTCGATGTAAGAAAAACAGTACCGTTTTTCTTATAAAAAATGAAATCATTCTTCCGGGCATTCATAATATCGGCAATACACTGGCTGCTGCTAATGCTTGTTTTGTATTGGGTTTGTCTCTTGAAAGTATCCAAAGTGGAATCAAGACATTTCAAGGTATTCCAAATCGATTAGAAAAAATTAAGAGTTTTAGAGAAATCAATTTTTATAATGACACCTGTGCAACCACACCGGATGCAACAATAGCAGCAATCCAATCATTCCCCAACGATCAAATGATTCTTATTTTAGGGGGAAGGGATAAGCAATTAAACTATAGGCATTTAAGCCAGGTGATAAGTTTAAGTAAGAATATTGTCCACCTTATTATTTTAAAGCATAAAGAATACAATGCCTCTGATTTGCTGTTAAAAGAGTTAGAGAAATTTGACCTGAAGTATAAGATTCAAATCTCCAATTCTATGGAAGATGCTGTTTTAGCAGCTTATCGAAAGGCTACTCCCGGAACAAATATACTGCTTTCTCCTTCTGCTACCAGTTTTGGTATGTTTCAAAATGAATTTGAAAGGGGTAAGTCCTTTTCTCAGGCAGTTTTAAAGATAACAAAAAAATAAATGAAATGGATTGTTTTTTATAATCAGCTGCTTGTTTAATCCATCTGTATATGATCATGGACTGTGATCTTCTTCTTTCGGATCCATTTAAAACCTTCTTCTGAAGTAATGGTTAAAATCTCAACCTGACCACCAACCCCTGGAAGGTCACCCGGATTAGCCTTAATTCCATCGGAAAATCGCTGAATTGCAGAGGTTGTTTCAATCATTAAGGTGCAAAAATCAATCGCATCCTGAAGAGCCATGGTTCCCCATTGAATCACATATTCTAGACTCCGAAGCTGGGTTCCGATAATTTCTTTATTCAGCTGTTTACTTGCTTCTTCTACAAATGGTAAGTTTCCAATTCTTCCATCAAATCCAAGCACAATTCTGGATACAACATCGGTTTGTCCAATCCAGCTGGCACCATATTCTCTTCCTCTCTCGTTACTGTCACGGTTTTTCTTCTTTTCGCCTGGTATATGGCAGGTAAACACCTGATGAGAGCCGTCCTGATTTAAGCCAGCCATGATAAAACTAATGGGTTCAATACTTCCAACACCGCTTCTGATCACACCATCAGGACCTTTATAACGAAAATCAATAAAGGATTCCCTCTTGCTTATTTCTAATATTTCGCATTGTTTTGAAATTAAATCTCTTTCGATACTTTTTTTTACCTGGTCTAGCTGATTCTGCCAGTCATATTTCTCTTCAAAAAGTCTCATTAGCCGATCTGCTGTTTTTTCAACGGAATTGTCTTCAACTTGATTCCTATTGATAAATTCCTTAATATAGCTACTGATGCTTTTCAAGACACCATTCTCAGGTAAAAAAGCTAATCCGGTTACAGCGATACCCATCCTTTGATTTAATTGAAAAAGCTTTGAGGCATTATCACTGCCAATTCTGGCCATACCCTTACGATTTCGATAGGATTGACGGCTATCAGCGGCTAATACAATACCTTCCGGAATGGTAGCATTAATTGCTAAAGACATTTTTTGCCTCCTGTGATTCTTT
Source organism: Candidatus Atribacteria bacterium (assembly GCA_016934875.1). GTDB lineage: Bacteria > Atribacterota > Phoenicimicrobiia > Phoenicimicrobiales > Stramentimicrobiaceae > JAFGSC01. The sequence goes on along the minus strand of JAFGSC010000005.1, from coordinate 2,849 downwards.
TTGTTTTTTTTATAAACTCATTTTCATTTAATTTTCTGATTTTTTAAGTTGACCAATCATGATAGCCCTTTAAAGGCATCCTAGGATTCCCAGCAGTCCAAAATAAAGGGTAGAAAAGAATATATTTCCATGAATAATCATTTCAAAATAATCTCCGGCTTTACTTCCCATTGAATTTAACAAACGAAAATCCCAGATGTTGTCTGGGTATAATCATAAAATCCGGTAAAATACTCCACCGAGAATAGACCCTAAAACTTACTACCATCGCTGTATCTTTTCTGCCAATCATAAGACCGGCTGATATGCCGGAGATCTTTGGACTAATGATAGGTAAAGTAGCCATAGCTACACTTTTAATAATGGCAACAAAAAAAGAACTGTTATCATATTCTACTTTTCTAAAAGTTAATAAATCTCTTGTTTATCTTCTGCTATGCCGGTACCCCAAAGAGAATGACCAGCTTAATATGGCCAGGATCACAGATACTGTGATGATTGTAACAGCCCCAAAGATAGCAGCATCCTGCCAGAAGTTCAGTGGATACATCATGACAAGGTGATCTGTCCTGGGATCCAGTATCCAAGGCGAACTCTGGGGATCACCAAAAACCAGATAATGAAACTGTATGAAAAGATTATGAAAGCCAACAAACATGCCTATTCCCAGGATAACCAGGAGCAGAATTGTTAAGATACTGCCATTCCTTAAACCCTTCCAGAAATAAACCAGCTTTTGCTTCTTTCTAAAAAGAATATTTACGAGTAGATAAAAAACAAAATAAGCCATGGCGATATAGTGTATCTTAAAGGCATACTGAAAGACTTCTTTGACATCTTCCAGATGGACTATTTCATGTTCATGGAATAAGCGCATGGTCTCATCGTTCTTTTCTACAACCAGCTGTGGGCTCTCAACTTTACCATTAAAATATTGCATCAAGTGCCTTGTTATGATTCCAAGCTGATGGTCATCAAAACCAGTGACCTGCTTAATATTATTTTTTTCATACTCATACTCATAAAATGGCAGAAATTGAACTTCCACCCTAACGACTGCAGATACCAGTAAAACAGGAATTGAAAGTATAAAAATCCACCAAAGAATAAAGTGAATTATCTTCAAATTTTCCCCTTATATTTTTCCTTTTCAAACTTACTCACTATTCTAATCAGGAAACAACAATCTCAGAAAGACTTCTCTTTGGCACGTGATGAACCTGGTTATGATCACGCCAATATTGAATATTTCCATCAGAACCTACTTCTTCGATTTGAACTTTCTCAATAGGAAAGCCAAGAGCCAGAACATACAATATTTCATATTGGGGGGAGATCCTTAAAAGCTTCCCTAACGTTTCTCGTGCCACTGAACCAAACATACAACCGCCTAATCCTTTTTCGGTAGCCCCCAATAAAATACTTTGAGCAGCAATTCCCGGATCTACTCCAAAGTTTTCAGTAATCATATGGTCACCTAATAAAACAATATAAGCAGTTGGCCTTTCGCCTTTTGCAGGCCCAATCCAATCCGCTAAATAGCCAGCCCAACCCAGTGTACCAAAGATTTTTTCGTTTATTTCAGGCTGATTTGACAAAAAATATTTTAATGGCTGACGATTTGAAGCAGAAGCAGACAGTCTTGCTAAATCAATTAAATCAATCAATTGACTTTGATTCACAAGCTTATTCTCATCGAATCTCCTGTAACTTCTATTTCTTTTGATCAGTTCCTTCAAAGCCATTTTTAATCCCAATCCTTTGTTCACTGAAATTTTAATTCATGATATCTTTCCTGTATTTAACTGCATAAATTATTTTTATAGATGTAAGTATCCATCCTTAAACAAGATTGCTACAAGTGCTATGATTGCTAAATAAATCAAAAATTGACTTTCCACTTACACTTCCTCCCTAGTTATAGGTAAATAGGATTTATTCTTTCTGATGAGAATGAGAATGATGCCGGCAATAATCATCAATAATGACATCACCTGGGCTAAATTCATAAAACCCAGATATTTCGGTTCTACGATCAGTGGGGGTTCCCGAAGAAATTCATTCAGGAACCGAATGATACCATAGCCAATAAAGTAAAGACTAAGAGTTAAACCATTAAACCATTTCTTTTTACGTAATGTCCATAAGATAACAAATAATACAATACCCTCAAAGAAAGCCTCATATAACTGCGTAGGATGTCGCAGTTGATGAGATGGGTCTGATGGAAAATACATTCCCCATGGCAGAGTAGTAACCTTTCCATATAATTCTCCGTTGATAAAATTACCAAGTCTTCCAAAAGTATAACCAGCCGGAATAGCCGGAGTCCCCATATCTGCAAACTGCCAGTGGTTGATTTTTCTTTTATAGCAGAATACAATATAAGCCAGAACAATACCAATCATACCGCCATGATATGACATACCTAAAATACCAGTATAGTGCAAGCCTCCTGAAAAATCAAAGGGTGATACTATTTTCCATGGATTCGAAAGATAATAATCTAGATCAGAAGAAACAACATGACCTATCCTCGCTCCTATGATCAACATGATAATAGCCCAAAGAAGAAAATCCAATACTGTAGATTCTTCAAAAATAAGCTTTTCTGAACGTATGCGATAAATAATCAGTAAAAATGCCGTCAAAAAACCTACAGGATACATAAGGCCATACCAGTAAATCTTTACTTGGCCAAAAGAAACCAAAACAGGATGAATATATTCTGGAATATGTGCCCAATCTAAGCTAAGTATTTGTTCCATAAACAACCTTTCTATCATACCTTGTTCAATTAATTGCTTATTTAAAAAAAGTCAGCAATCGTTTAACAATATTTCTATATT